>JAQVZK010000053.1 GCA_028708195.1 Desulfovibrio sp. | reverse complement strand
CACAACCACAACGGCCCCCGTACTGTCGCTCAGCCCCCGGGCCATAGAGGCAGCGGCTTTCAGGCTGCCCTCGGTCACAAGAAAAGCGTCCTGCGCGTCCACGCCCCTGGCTTTTGCGTCTTCGCCCGCCAGAAAGCCTATCTCGGAAATATTGCCCTTGATGGCCGCAAAGCGCACCTCTTGCAACAGGCGCTGCAGGGCCGTGTTGCGCAAGGTCGAAACCCCCGCGCCCACAGGGTCAAGCACCACGGGTCGGCCCAGTCTGTTGGCGCGCCTGCCCGCCTTCAGCATGGCTGCAATTGTGCGGCTGTTGAGGGTGCCGACGTTGATGACCAAAGCCTGGGCCAGGGCCACAACATCTTCCACCTCCGCCTCATCGTCAGCCATTATGGGCGACCCGCCAGCGGCCAGAACTATATTGGCGCAGTCGTTGACGGTGACGTAGTTTGTAATGCAGTGCACCACCGGGCTGCACCGCCGCACGGTATCAAGTATATCCGCAAAGACCTTCATGCTTTCTCCTTCCGGCCACGGCCAGGGGCTGCCAGTGGGTTTTCCGCCTGGGCGCAAAAAACCACAAACGGCAAGCCGCACGGTCTCTCGGCCACAGACGGCACGCAAACGCCAAACCAGCGGGCAATGGCAAGCCCGCCCAAAATTGAAACGGCCCCTGCCGGGGCCGATACACGTCAGGGCTTTATGTAGGCAAAGCCTTCGCGTTGCAGGCGCACAATCTCCACAAGACCCGCCGCCACCACGTCACAACCGGGCCAAACGTCGTCCTGGGTCATGCCGTTGTCGGCCAGGGCATTGGCGCACAACAAGATACGCAGGCCCTGATCCTGAAGAGGGGCTGCCTGGGCGCGAAATTCTTCATTGCTCTTGCTGAACTGGGTGACGGCAGGGCCGTTAGCCACCACCGCAAGCTGAAACCGTTCGCCGGGCAATCCCTTGATGTAGTTGGCCGCGTTTTTCAAAACAAGCTTCAGTATGGCGGGTTCTTTGCTGTCTATGTGCAGGCAGAGATCATAGTTCATATTTATTCTCCATAAATTGCAGCCAGAATTGTTTGATGGCGCGCGCTCCGTCGGTACCGGGCACGTCACTGTAGTAGCAGGGCTGTGCGCGTTTGCCAAGCAGCGCAGGCACTGGCTGCGGTAGCTAGTCAGAATTGCTGGTAAAGCACACCCGGATATGCGAATGTTTCTTGCTAAGAAAGCCCAAGCAGCGTAGTATTCAGTATGCGCAGTGTATTCAATACCAAACTCCTGCGGCTCGTCCGCACAAATCCTGACGAAACCTCTTCTGGCAGAAACGCGGGCCCGTGGCATGCCCCGTTACGCTGCCTTCTCGCGCTGCTGCTTTTGCTACAGCTTTCTGGCTGCGGCCTGCTGGCGGCAAAGGTTGAAGACCCCCACCAGCCGCAGGAGCAGGAATCCCTTGAAGCCGCATGGCGTGGCGATCCTGTGCCCTATAACCTGAGCATCAAGGTTGAGGACGGCCCGTCCTCCCTTGAAGGCAAGATGAAATCCGTAAGCCAGCTTGAACAGCTCATCAAGGAACCGCCCGACAGCATGCTGGCTCTGGAACGCCGCGCCCGCGCCGACGTTGAGACAGCCGTCAAACTTTTGCAATCCCAGTGCTATTATGAAGGCACGGCGGGCTTCAGCTTTGACGAAGAAGCCAAGCCCATCCGCGTGACCCTCACCCTCAGGGCCGGGCCGCGATATACGCTGGGCCGCGCCGACATAAGCTATGATCCGCCCCCCGACGTTCCCGGATATTTCAAAACGCGTGAGCGCGAAACGGGCTTCTGGGGGCTGGAAACCCAAGCCCTGCCGCCGCCGTCCTTTCCCGCAAGCGTGCCCGGGGTCACTGCGGGCGAACCCGTTGTGGCCGATACGCTGCTGAACGCGGTGTCGGCGCTGCCCGAACAAATGCGCACCCAGGGCTACCCCCTGGCCGAAGTCTCTCAGTCCCGCTATACCCTTGACCCCGAAAAACGGGAGGTCAACGCCGACATTGTCGTCAAAACCGGCCCCCCAGCCCTTATGGGCCTCGTGGAGGTAAAGGGTAACCAGGGCGTCAATTCCTCTTATTTGCAAAGACTCGCCCCCTGGGTGCCCGGCAAGGAACCCTGGGACGATGAACTGATGGACGACTACGCCAATCAACTGCGCGGGCTGGGGCTTTTTCGCTCTGTTGAAATACGCCCGCAAGAAGAGGCGCTGGCCCAAAAGAACCCCGTCACAGCAAACACCGCCCCCACCAAGAGCGCGGACGGCGTTCCCGTCCTGCCGCTGGAAGTCACGGTGACGGAGCTGCCCTTCCGGTCTGTGGGCGGCAGCGCCCGCTATGATACGGATACAGGTTTTGGCGTGGAAGGCTTTTGGGAGCACCGCAATCTTTTTGACAATGGCGAAAAGCTGGTTGTCAGCACCCCCATCGCAACACAGGTGCAGGGCATCAAGGCCGCCTTTGAAAAACCGGCTTTTCTTGTGCGCGAGCAGCGCCTGCTGGTGTCTGCCTCGGCCCTGAATGAAGATACCGAGGCTTACAAAAGCACGTCGGCCAGCGCCTCCGCCGCCATTGAACGGCGCCTTTCGCGCTTGTGGTGGGGCAGCATCGGGGCCGGAGGACAAAGCGGCTCCATCAAGGAAAACGACAAGTCCGAACAGTTTTACGGCTACATCGGCCCCAAGGCCAGTGTGCGGCGCGACAGCCGAAACAATATCCTCAATCCCACGCGCGGTTCAGAAATAACCCTCAAGGCCAATCCCTACTCGGGGTTTTATGGCGAAAGCTTTACGGTCATGGCGGGTTCGCTGGAAGCCAGCGGCTATTATGCCCCCTTCCGCAAAGACGGACGCCCCGACGACAAGCTTGTTCTGGCGGGCAGGGTTGAGGCCGGAGGCATGTCTGGCGCGGCCCTGCGCAATATCCCCGGCATTTTGCGCTACTACTCGGGCGGCGCAGGTTCTGTGCGCGGCTATCCCTACCAGTCCATTGGGCCACAAGACAAAGATGGCGACCCCCTTGGCGGGCGTTCCTTTCAGGAAATCAGCCTTGAGGCGCGCTATAAAATTACAGAAGACATCGGCCTTGTGCCCTTTCTGGACGGTGGCATGGTCTACAAAGACGAACTGCCCCACATTATCGGCGATATGGACTGGGGCGTAGGCATGGGCCTGCGCTACTACACCCCCATTGGCCCGCTGCGGCTGGACATAGCCACGCCCATGCAGTCGCGAGACGGCGATCCCCCCATCCAAATCTATGTGAGCATAGGGCAGTCTTTCTGATGACGAGCATTTTTACAAAACCCGGGCAAACTGATGCCACTGCGGGCGGCTCCACGGCCAATGCCGCCAATGCCGCCGGACACGTTGCAGCCGCTTCTGCAACTGCCGCTTCGGGCGTATCCGGCACTGCGCTGCCCTTTCCTCGCACAGGGCCGGGCACAGGGCCGGGCACAGGGCCGGGCCAAAAGCCGGGCAATGACAAAAATGCACGCGGGCTCATGGCCCGCCTCTGCTCTGCCGCCTGGCGCGGCCTGGTCTTCTTGCTGCTTTTGCTGCTGTTTTTTCTGGCTGGCACACTGCTGGCCCTGCGCAATGAAAACGTACAGGCCTGGATCAAGGACGAAATCAACGCCACCCTGGCCGCCGCTGCGGCAGAAAGCGGCCTGCACATACGTTTGACGAGCCTCTCCGGCTCCCTGCCATTCTCGGCCGAGCTCGGGCTTGAATTGTCAGACCCCCACGGCCTGTGGCTTGAAGCGCCTCAGAATACTTTTGTCTGGGATTGGGCCGCCCTGCCGGGGCGACTGCGTATTGCCGAACTGACCAGCCGTGGGCCGCGCCTGCTGCGCCTGCCAAACCTACCGCCGTCGCCGCCTGCCACCCCCACACCGCCCATGACGGAGCAATCCCTGCGCGCCATTCTGGGGCAGACCGTGCGAACCCTCAATGATTTGCCCGGCTGGCTGCCCGAGGTGCAACTGGACCGTCTGGCTGTTGTGGACGCCCTGTTGCCGGAACCCCTGCTTGGCGGCATCGCAGCAGCAGAAGAAAAAAAAGACGCTGATAAAATCACGCCTGCCCCGACGCAGACGGCAGACGGTTATTTTCTGGCCAATGTTGACGCCAGCCTCACGGCAGGGAGCACGGGCGGCAGCCTCAAGGTTGTACTTTCCGCTTCTGGCCTAAATAATGCCCCCCTGCCGCTGCCTGGCGCAGAGAGCGGCGGCATGGAAGCACGCCTTGCAGTGAACTTCGCCCCCCGGCACAACGGCTCGGCCAGTCCTGCAACGGTGGCCTTGACCCTGGGCAGTACAATTGAAGCCAGGGTTTTGCCCGCCGCCACCACCGAAGCGACGGCACGTCAGGGCCAGCCCGGCGACGCACCGGCGGCAGCGACAGCCGATGGAGCCAGCCCCGTTACTCCTGCCAATGGGACCAGCCCCGCGCCAACTGCCGCAACAACCCCTGCGGCTGCAACAACGCCCTCTGGTCCGCTGGCAACACTGCTTGCCAATGGCGCACGGCTTTCTCTGGTCATTGACGGCGACGTGGAGGCGCTGGAAGCCCCCCCTCAAGCCGAAGCGCCTGAAGCCTTGGCCACCATTGCCCGCCTGGGCCTGACCAGATTTGATGTTGCAGCAGGCCCATTGTCCACGGCGGGGCATGCGCTCTGGCAAAGCCAGCCGGCAGGCCCAGCCCCCGGTCTGGCTTCCGGCCAGCCGTCCGGCTCTCTGTCTGGCCCGGTATCCTGGCTTTCCGGCCCACTGAATGTGGATTTGCAGATCAACCTTGCCCCCGTCAGCAATGCCCCCGCCGCAACCGGGCAGAACGCAGCTACGGCAGAGAGCGCCAATCCGCTGGACATGCTGGCCGCACCAGCCAGTGCGCGCCTCACCGCCACCGGGCCGCTGGACGCCCCTGACCTCAACCTTACGGTGGAATGCGCCGATGTGCGCCTGGGCGCGCACAAGCTTGAGCAGGTAATGCTGCAACTTGGCGCGGCCCCGCTGAACTGGGGTAAAGTGCTGCTTGTGGTTGATGACCACAAAGAAGCCTCCGCTACTGCTAAAGGCACGGCTTCTGGTGCGCCAGACACTCCCGCTGCCGGGTCTTCACCCAGCGCCTTGCAGGGCCAAGCGCCCGCGCCAGAAAAGGGTACTCCAGCAAGCAGGCCCGGATTTGCCGCCCAACTGGACATAAGCGGCCGCTTTGACGGCCAGCCCCTGAGCTTTGCAAGCCAGATTTTCGCAGAGCGCAACGAGGACAATATTCTGCAGGCAGGCCTGCGCAATCTGCGCCTCAACGCCCTTGGGCTGGAGGCTGCTGGACAACTGGCGGCCAGCCTGCCCCCCGGTGCCATGCCTGCCTGCGACGGCAAGCTTGATGTGCGTGTGGCCAACTGGGCCGCGCTTTCCACCCTTGTGCCGGGCGCGCGCCTCGACGGCGAAGCCGCCCTGAGCCTTGTGCTTACGGCCGAGCGCGTGGCCGAGACCGACAAAAAAGACAGTGCGGCAAGCCAGGTCGAACAAAACGGGCAAGGCGCGCAAAACACTGCCCCGCCTGCCACACAGGCAAACCTTGCAACTCCGCCCGCCGCTCCCGCGCTTTCCGCCGCTGGTGCCGCCGCGTCTGCCGATACGGCAGGGGTAAGTCCCACGCAGCGCTACAGCCAGAAAGCCGAACTGCGCTGGAACGTGCCGCGACTGAACTACAGTACTGGTTCCGGCGCTCCCCTGACCTTGCAGGGCCTCGCGGGCGAGGTGACACTCAAGGATATTCTTGGCGCGGGCACAGTGGCCGCGCGTCTGGACCTTGCCAGTACGCGTCTGGGCGACCTGAACCTTGGGGCCAAGGTGCGAGCAAACGGCGCTCTTAATGGCCCTCTGGACGCCAGTGTGGAAACGAGCGGCTCGGTGGCCGCCCATATCAACGCTCGCTGGCAGCCGGGTCTTGTGCAGATGCAAAGGCTTGAAGCCCATTTGAGCGGCCACGACCTTGGCTTCAAGGCAAGCCCAGGCGCAACGCTGCGCTATGGCGATTTCGGTCTTGATCTGAAGGGACTGGACATTCGCCTTGTTCCCGGTGGCAGACTGCGCGCGCAGGCGGCCCTTGGGCAGGACAAACTTGACGTCAGCCTGGACCTTGAAGCACTGGCCCTTACCCCGTGGAAAGAATTTGTGCCCGCCCTGCCAGAGGGCACAGTGGAAGCGCGCGCGCGTCTCACAGGCAGCCCGTCACGGCCCGGTGGCGATTTTCGCCTTGGCGTGCGCCAGTTGCGCATCCCCAGCAGCCCCCTCAAGCCCCTGAATCTGGGGTTGGCGGGCCGCATTGAAGCCAGCGACAGTTCCAGTGGCAGCCTTGTGGCCCGGCTTGAGATGGACAAGGAAAGCGTTCAGGCGCTTGGCGGCAGTGAGGCGCGGCTTGAAGTGCGGCTGCCTCTGCTTTTCGGTAAGGACGGCCTGCCGCAGCCCAACATGCAGGGCCCACTGCGCGGGCAGGTTCGCTGGAAGGGAGCCGCCGGGCCGCTCTGGTCCCTGCTGCCGCTGGCGGATCAGCGCTTTGCGGGCAATGTGGCTGTGGCTGTGGACCTGGGGGGAACCCTGACGGCCCCGTCCGCCAAAGGCTCCGTAGTGATTGACAAGGGCAAGTACGAAAACCTGCTTCAGGGTGTTTTGCTGACCAATATCAATCTGCGCCTCAAGCTTGAAGAAGGCCGTGGGGGCAACTCCGGCCAAAAACAGGGCGGCCTGCCCGGCATTGCCCGGCTTGAGCTGGACGCATCCGGCGGCCTTGGCGGCAAGCTGCGCGTGGCGGGATTTGCGAGCCTTGACGGCAGCAAGCTGGACATCAAAACCACCATCGACAAACTGCGCCCCCTGAGCCGCCGCGATATCCGCATCGAACTTTCAGGAGAAGCAGGGGTCACCGGCAGCGCGGCAGCCCCGCATGTGGACGGTAAAATTGTTGTCAATCAGGGGCTTGTACAGCTCAACAAGCTGGCTGTGGGCGGCAGTGTCACCACCCTGCCCATCAGTAAACCCCTGACTGCCGCGCAAGTGGCGCAGGCGGCCGCGGCGGAAAAACCCGCCGCGCAGGGCAGCCTGAACCTGAACATTGTGATTCCTGGCCGCTTTATCGTTGAAGGCCACGGACTTACCAGCGAGTGGAAGGCCGACATTCTGATCTCCGGCACGCCGGAGGACCCGCAGATCACGGGGCAGGTAACAGCCGTCAAAGGCAGCTTTGACTTTTTAACCAAGATATTCAAGCTGTCACGCGGCACTATTACCTTTGCAGGGGGCGCGCTGAGCAATCCCCTGCTGGACATCAAGCTTGCCAACGAAACCCCCAACCTCACTTCCTATGTGACCATCTCCGGCACAGTGCGCAAGATTAAGCTGACTTTGAGCAGTGAACCGGAACTGCCCAGAGACGAAATTCTGGCCCAGATTCTTTTTGGAAAAAGCACCAACGAACTGGGGCGGCTGGAAAACCTGCGTCTTGCCGGAGCAGTGGCCCAGTTGGCTGGCTTCGGGTCAAGCGAGGGGGGCATATTTGATGTAACCCGCCAAGCTTTGGGTGTTGATGTGCTGCGCCTGAATACCGGCGGAGGTTCGGGGGCTCAGCCCGGTGAAGAAGGAATAGGCGCTGGCACCTCGGTGGAAATGGGCAAGTACATCACAGATATTATTTATGTGGGTGTGCAGCAGGGCATGAAGCAAGGCAGCACAGCCTTTATCATCCAGCTTGAAATCACGCCGCGCACCAGCCTTGAACTGCGCTCGGAACAGCAGAGCACCTGGGGAGGTCTTCGCTGGAAGTACAACTATTAGAGAGCGTTGATGCGCCATCGCGGCACACAGTTTGCGCCTGATACGTCAACACACTGAACAGAGCTTCCGAAAAATAAAGATGCTCCGGCGATTCAAACTAACGTTGCCCTAGATCGGCAGGCGCATAACGCACAACACGTCATTGGCGTAGCGCCCGTCGCGCTTGTATTCCCGGTAGCCGCGCGAACAGGCGCAGCCCACGGCATACAGCACGCCATCAACGGATTCCAGATGTGAGGCGCACTCACCCTGCCCCAGCGCCAGCCACTCGGCGGGCAGTCGGCAGCTTTCACCCGGCGTCATGTCGGGTGCGCTGGAAGCCACAACAACGCCCCCGGCCTCAACAAAAAATCCCGCCGCCCCTTTCAGCACCGCACCCGCGCAATCTCTGGGCAGCGTGTCATCCAGCATGCCCTCGAACTGGGGCAGAGAATCAAAGACAATACCAATGCCGCCAACCGCTGGCCCTCCTTCGGGCGGGAGCACTGGCGCGCTGTATATGTAAGAAGGACGGGCCTCGCCGTCCGGGCGGTAAAGCTCTGTAACGCGGAAGGGCGAAACGGCAAAGTCGTTGGAATCCGTCAGCGCCAGCGTGCGGCGCACATACTCTTCACTTATCTGTTCCCCATAGCGGCCCCGCTCCGAAGGCCGGGAGCAGGCCACAATAACGCCGTGCGCATTGTACAGAAAAAGATTGGAATACACGGTGTAATAACTGTTGATGTATTCCAGCACGCCCTCAAGCCGGGCCAGATCACCCCTGCTGACAGACGGCTGCGCCAGAATCTTGCGAAAATCGGGCGTCAGTGCCCACCAGCGGCAGTCATTGGCGCGCTCGTAGAGGTTGCGGTCCATAATTTCAACGGTGATAGAGGCAAGAAACGAGGCATCATTAAGGCGCGAGGCTGTCACAGTGTTCAGCAGGCCATTGGTGAAACGGTGGAATTCACGCTCCATTTCCACACACATTTTCCGCACTGCGTCCAGAGTGGGGGGCAAGGCCTGAGCGGCATGCCGCTCGTCCTCTCTGGCATTGTCGCTCTGACGGGCGGCCATGATCTGCCCGTTGAGCGCCGCCAGCGTCAGATCGCCCATAACGTCGCTGGCCTGCTCTTCAATGCTGGTCAGCTGTGCGGAAAAATCCGCCTCACGGCGCACAAGCTCGGCATCCAGCCCATCCGTGGGCCTGTCCGCAAAGGCACTTTGCGCGCTGCGGAGCACCTGCGCGCGCCACGGCTGCCCTGTATATCCCTGATAGCCCTCTGACGGGCGTGACACTGCCAAAGAGGTTTTGCCGCCAAACCCGGTTATGGAAAAACTCGCAGCGCTGTCGCAGTCGTACACGCGCCCTACGGGCGCCGCTATGGCGTTGCTGCTGGCAAAGGCTTCTCCGCGCTCGTCAAGCAGCAGCACGGCCATGTCATTGGCAAAACGGGCCATACCAGAAAAAAGATCGGCTGCTTCCCCCTCCATATCAAAAACAAGGCACAGCACCCCCAACGGAGCCGCTGTGCCTTCGGCACGTATAGCATGCGAATAGACAAGCGCCGCATTTCCGTCTGGCGAAAGGTCTGTGGGACGGAACGTTTCAACAAAGTCCTCTGAAGCCAGCGTCTGCCCGATGAGCGGATCGTGCGAGGCGCTTACGGGTCTGGCGACATCCAGTTGCACACGCACACGCCCCTGCGGATCAAGCACAAGAATATCGCGGTATACGCTGTATTTGGCGCGATAGGCCTGCAGCCGGGCGCGCATACCGGGCACATCGCCAGCCCCTTCCTGAAGGAAACGTATAATTTCCCCATCTGTGGCCAGAAAGCTGACATCCGCCGTGCGCTCGTAAAGATTGCGCTTGATGATGTCCATAACCACCTGGGCCACGGGCGACATCTCGCGCACTGCTTTTTCGAGCAGTTTTTCTGCCAGCATGCCAGTAAGATCGTGGCGCAGAAGACCAAAGGTGTCGCGCGTTTTGAAAATGAAGTCGAACAGCGTGGAAGCTATGGCATTGCAGTTGATTTTTCCTGTAAGGGCTATCCAGGTCCACTGCCGCTCAAGCTGTGCAAACACCGTACGGCAGCGCCCGATTTCGGGCATGAAGGGAGCCAGCTTTTCAACAGCGGATTTTGTATGGGAATCCAGATCACACAGCATGCGGTACCTCGCTCACACCCGGAGCACAATAGCAGAGTTACGTTGCGAGAGCGTATCTACAACAAAAAAAGCGGCAACCCGCGGGAGGCGTTTATAGCCACCGCACGGATTGCCGCACCAATACCGTTATTGCTGTTCCTCGCCCGCGGGGGGGCGGGCTGCTTAAAACCAGATCAAATGCACAGTGAAAATATTTATCAGCTCGAGGCAAAAATCAACCACAAAATTGATCCTGCCTCTGCCTCAAATCAAGACAAGGCACTTGCCGTGCTAACTTCCCTTGCGCTTGCCTGCGGTCTGATACCGCTTTTGGGCAGACAGCTCGGACTTGCGCAAACGGATGGAAAGGGGGGTCACTTCCACCAGTTCGTCTTCACGCACAAAGTGCAGGGCATGTTCCAGAGTCATTTTTCTCACAGGCGTCAGGGTGACGTTTTCGTCCTTGCCGGAAGCGCGAAGGTTGGTGAGCTTCTTTTCCTTGGTGGGGTTGACGTCGATATCG
>JAQVZK010000343.1 GCA_028708195.1 Desulfovibrio sp. | reverse complement strand
GTACGTGACAGCCCGGGGTTTTTTATGGTGCGCGTGGCGGGTACGGGGTTTTGGCCTGCCTGCGCGTTTGTGGTCCCGTGGGGCTTTGATCGTGCTGGGAGTATCTTGTGTTTTGAGCACTGTAAGCGTTTTTTTCTCTGAAGCAGGGGCCTCCCCCACAAAAAACGCCTCCACCCAAAAACTCCCAAGCTTACCAGCTCTTAGAGCAGGGGAGGCACAACATGTGATATGGGCACTTCAAGCACTGTGGGGCCGGGGCGCGTCAGGGCCTCTGCGCAGGCTTTGCGGACATCCTCTGCCGTTTCCGCGCGAACAGCCTCGCAGCCATAGCCCTTGGCGAGGGAGACGATATCAAGTCCTGGCAAGTCAAGCCCTGGCACTCCTGGGGTATTTTCGAGCGCGGCGAAGGACTTGAGGATGGCGTACTGTCCGTTTCTGGGAATGACAAAAAGCACGGGCAGGCCTTGCTGTGCGGCTGTCCAGAGGCCCTGTATGGAATACTGCATGGACCCGTCGCCAATGACAGCCAGCACAGGGCGGTTGCGTCTGCTGTCGCGCTCGGCCAGGGCAAGGCCCACGCTGGCGGGCAGCCCCCAGCCCAGGCTGCCGCTGGCAAAGGTGTAGAAGGAGTCGGGGGTGCTGATGGGCCATGCCTTGCGCAGGGCCCCGAGATTGGAGGGTGTTTCTGCCACAAGAACCGTGTCGGCTGGTGCGGCCTCGCGCAGGGTCATATAGAGTTCTCGCGGGGTCAGCAGGCCGTCTGGTTTGCGTTGGCCAATGGCCTGTTGCGCGGGCGTGGACTGTGCCTGGGCGGGGCTCTGGCTTGTCCGGGGGCGAGCGTGGGCAGCAAGAGCTTCCAGCGCCAGCACCGGGTCGCTGACCATACTGTCCCCCACCGGGGCGCGTCCTGTTTCGCCGGGGTCGTCAGAGACGTGCAAAAGGCGCAACCCCTCAGGCAGGTATGGGCCAGGCACGTAGGGATAATAGCGAAAAACAGGTGCGCCTATGACAATGGCCACGTCGTGCCCTTCAAGTTTTTTGGCCAGGGGGGCAGTGGCAAAGGGAAGCACCCCGGCATACAGGGGGTGGTTTTCGGGAAAAGGCGGGCGTTCGGTGGCAGGTGCCGCCCACACGGGGGCGTTGAGTTTTTCGGCAAGCTTCACGGCCTGTTGCCAGCCCTCGCCGCGCGCTATGGCCGCGCCGTAGATAAGGGCGGGGCTTCGGGCTTGCGACAGTATGGCGGCAAACTCGCCAATGCGGGCCGGGTCCGGCCCGATACGGCGGGTGACGCTGCGCAGAACGGCTTTGTCCCTGGCGGGCTTGTCCCAGTCATCGAGGGGTATGGACAAAAAGACCGGCCCCGCCGGGGGCTGCAAAGCCATAGCATAGGCCTGCATGATGGCAGCGGGTACGTCCTCGGCCCGAACGGGCTCATAGCTCCATTTTACCCAGGGCTTGGGCAGTTCAGCCGGCTGCACGTTGGTGAGCCACGGCTCCATAAGGAGCATCTCGCGGGTCTGGTTGCCCGCCGTAATGATAAGCGGGGTTTTGTTCATGCTGGCCGTGAGAATATTGCTCATGGCGTTGCACACGCCAGCGGATGTGTGCACGTTTACCAGGGCAGGCTTGCGCGTGGCCTGTGCATACCCGTCGGCTGCACCCACGGCTGAAGCTTCATGAAGCACCTGTATGTAACGAAAATCTTTTGGAAAATCTTTAAGGAATGTTTCTTCGGTGGATCCGGGGTTGCCAAATATGGTGGTGAGCTCAAGCTGACGTAAGAGATTGAAGGTAACCTGGCGGATGGTTTCAGCCATAATGTCCTCCACAATTGGTGGGTAAGGTATTATTACACGTAACATGCCTGCCACAGTGAAACAATAGGAAAGAAAAGCCGACAGAAACGCCGGGCAAATTTTGTGACGGCCTGCAAGGTATAGGGTTATATGTTATCCTATTTAAATAGTAAATACTATGTTTAGCGCGAGCGGCACGATGCTTTTTTAAGCATGTTAGCAGGCTGAAATATTTTACTGCCTGCAGGTCTTGTCAAGCTTTACAAGAATGATTATTAATAGATTACGCCAACGAGGAGGACACCATGTCGCAACTAAAGGACTTCGCACTTTTTGACATAGACTGGAATCTGACCCCCGAGCATGCTGTAACCATGTATCTTGAGTGGGGCAATAACGACTGGCACTCGGAGTATCCTCCGGTACGCTCCAAGGAAGACGTGGCTCACTACTTTGTGGTGGACAGCTGGCAGAGCCCGCCTATGGTGCGACTGGTGCGCCGTAACTCCGAAAGGGCCGACGACCTCATCAGTCTGCCCCTGCCCAATAACCTGATGGATGATTACCGCAAGGAGCATGGCGACTGGCGCGGTATCAGCACACCCACCCCTGGAGTAAAGTCCTGGCTCAAGCATGAGCTTGGGCAGGAATAACCAAAACCGGGCGGCATACTGGCCGTCCTGCCAATAGAAGCACATACAGTGAAACGCGTGAGGGGCCGCATTGCGGCCCCTCACGCGTTTTTATCCTTGGAGTTTTGT
>JAQVZK010000052.1 GCA_028708195.1 Desulfovibrio sp. | reverse complement strand
AAGCAAGGCGCTTGCCTATGACGGCGTGAACTACGGCGTGTTCTATGACGACGCCCAGACCGCCCGTATTGCCCTGCAGCACATGATGGCCGCCAAGGAACTGGGCGTGAAAAAGATCGTCATCGGCGAGTGCGGCCATGCCCACAAAGCCCTGACAGTCATTGCCGACCGCGTCATTCCCTTTGAATACCAGGTGCCGCGTGAAAGCTGCTACGTTACCCTGCGCGATATCATCATGAGTGGCCGCCTCAAGCTCGACCCTTCGCGCAATGATTTCCCGGTGACGCTGCATGACCCCTGCAACGTGGTTCGCCTCATGGGTATTGTTGAGCCCCAGCGCGAAGTTATCCGCAAAATTGCGCCCCAGTTCCGTGAAATGCCCCACCATGGCGTAGACAACTACTGCTGCGGCGGCGGTTCCGGCTTTGCCATCATGACCCGCAACAACATCGAACAATGGCGCGGCAACATCTCTGGCCGCAAAAAGATGTGGCAGATCAGCGAAGCTTTCAAGGAATGCCTTGGACCCGAAACCCGTAAGTACATCTGCGCCCCCTGCTCCAACTGCAAGGGCCAGATCCGCGAAATTCTTGAACACAACGACCTGTATACCAAGAACAACTTCGCTTACGGCGGCTTGGTGGAACTGATTGTCAACGCCATGACCAACGTGACCCCCGGCTTCATCAAGTTTGAAGGTGAAGAAGGCGCTGAAGACTAATAAGCCCAAAGAAACCCAGGCATGCGGCAACGCATGTCTGGGCCAATTGGGCATCTTGTGGGCGGATTTTACAAAAATTCGCCGCAGCAGAGAGACATTTTTCATGTTGGTCTGATCCAGGGGGGCGAAAGCCCCCTTTTTTATACCCTCGGGCATATCTCAGGCATAATCATGCACCATACTTATCTCATTATATCAGGTCTGCAAAAATCCATCCGCAACCGCACACGGCACCCCCCACTCTTACGTATGTAACTCCCTAATTATTTTCACTTGCCTTTGTTCGCAGAGGGCTATAACCTTATCGATAACCTTTATAATAAAGGTAAACCAAGCTGGTCTTCCAGTTCGCAGCTTCATTCTCCCTCACGACTCACGTCCAACCAGCAAGCGTTGAGGTAACTATGGCACATCTTGAAACAACCGCTGAAGTTTTGCGCAACAAAGGCGTCAGCCGCCGAGACTTCATGAAGTTCTGCGCCCTTACCGCCGTCGCTATGGGGCTTGGCCCCGGCGCGGATCTGGCAATCGCTCAGGCTCTCTCCACCAAACCTCGCCTGCCCGTGCTCTGGATCAACGGGCTTTCCTGCTCCTGCTGCACCGAATCATTCCTGCGTACCGCCCACCCCCTTGCGGCAGACATCATTCTTTCAATGATTGCTCTCGATTATCAGGATACCATCATGGCAGCGGCTGGCGACCAGGCCAATGCCGCGTATGAACAGGCTATCGAAAAATACAAGGAGCAGTATATTCTCGCTCTTGAAGGCAACGTGCCTATGAACGAACAGGGTATGTACTGCATTGATGGCGGCAAGCCTTTTTATGAAAAGCTCAAGATGGGTGTGGAGCACGCCAAGGCCGTCGTTGCCTGGGGCACCTGTGCATCCTGGGGCTGTGTGCAGGCGGCTTCGCCCAACCCCACGGCCGCCACCCCGCTGCACAAACTTTTTCCCAACAAGCCGCAGATCAAGGTTCCCGGCTGCCCGGCCATTCCTGAAGTCATGAGCTCCATTCTCACCTACATCATTACCTATGACCGCCTGCCGAGCCTTGACGCACAAGGGCGGCCCGAAATGTTTTACGGTGTACGCGTGCACGACCAGTGCTACCGGCGTGCCCATTTTGATGCGGGCCAGTTTGTGGAGTCGTGGGACGACGACGGCGCGCGCTCCGGCCTGTGCCTCTACAAGATGGGTTGTAAAGGCCCAACCACGTATAATGCCTGCCCCTCCACCCGCTGGAACAACGGCGTTTCCTTTCCCATCCAGTCCGGGCACGGCTGCATTGGCTGCTCGGAGCAGAACTTCTGGGATCAGCAGTCCTTCTATGACCGTATCACAACCATTCCGCATATGGGCACCAATTCCACGGCTGAAACCGTGGGGGTCGCCGCTGTGGCCGGAGTGGCGGCGGGCGTGGCCATTCATGGTGCAGCCAGCATGATACGCCATGCCTGCAGCGACAAAAAGAAAGCCCCGGAAGTTAACGAAGACACCAGCAAGAACTGAGGAACGCACCCATGTCCTACGAATACAAGACGCAAGGATATACTGTTGTTGACGCAGGCCGCCGCCTCGTTGTGGACCCTGTGACCCGCATCGAAGGGCACCTGCGTTGCGAAGTGAACATCAATGACGACAACGTCATCACCAATGCCGTTTCCTGTGGCACCATCTTTCGCGGTATAGAAATCATCCTCAAGGGCCGTGACCCGCGCGATGCCTGGGCCTTTACCGAGCGCATCTGCGGTGTCTGCACAGGCACCCACGCCCTGTCCTCAGTACAAGCTGTCGAAAATGCGCTTGGCATTGATATTCCTGACAATGCCAACATCATCCGTAATCTCATGCAGCTCTGTCTCATGTACCATGACCATCTGGTGCATTTGTATCACCTGACCGGTCTGGACTGGGTGGACGTGGTTTCGGCTTCCACAGCCGACCCCAAGGCAACCTCCGAACT
Source organism: Desulfovibrio sp. (assembly GCA_028708195.1). Taxonomy (GTDB): domain Bacteria; phylum Desulfobacterota; class Desulfovibrionia; order Desulfovibrionales; family Desulfovibrionaceae; genus Desulfovibrio. Next base: position 7,919 of record JAQVZK010000052.1, on the reverse strand, counting down.
GGCGCAAAAACTCTCGCCCTGGCCCAATTCTTCGCCGGGCTACTTCAAGTCCGTCAAGGACAAACTGCTCAAACTCATCAATTCTGGCCAACTGGGCATCTTCACCAACGGCTACTGGGGCCACCCTGCCTACAAGCTGTCCCCCGAAGCCAACCTTATGGTGGTTGCCCACTATATTGAAGCTCTGGACTTCCAGAAAGACGTGGTGCACATCCACACCATCTTTGGTGGCAAAAACCCTCACCCCAACTGGCTGGTGGGCGGCGTGCCCTGCTCTCTCAACATTGACGGTGTGGGCGCTGCCGACGTTATCAATCAGGAACGCCTTGACTTCATCCTTCAGGTTATCGAGCGCTGCCGCACCTTTGCCCAGCAGGTTGTCATCCCCGACACGCTGGCTCTGGCTGGCTTTTACGGCGACTGGCTCAACATTGGCGGCGGGCTGTCCAAGCTTTCGGTTCTGGCCTACGGCGGCATTCCCGACACAGCCAACGACTATTCCGAAAAAAGCCTGCTTCTGCCCCCCGGTGCCATCATCAACGGCAACTTCAATGAAGTGCTGCCCGTAAGCCTCACCGACCCTGAAGAAATTCAGGAGACGGTCAACCACTCCTGGTACAAGCCCTACCCTGCCGGCAAAACCGGCCTGCACCCCTGGCAAGGCGTTACCGAGCCGCACTACAACCCCGGCCCCAACATCAAGGGCACGCCCACCAACCTCAAACAGGTGGACGAACAGGACCGCTACTCCTGGCTCAAAACACCGCTGTGGCGTGGCCACCAGATGGAAGTGGGCCCCCTGGCCCGCATGCTCATCGGCTACGCTCGCAAGGACGGCGAAATCAAGGGCCTGGTTGATGATTTTCTGGGCCGCGCCGGTGGCGTGCCTGTGACGGTTCTTCAGTCCACCCTGGGCCGCATTGCCGCTCGCTCGCTGGAGCTTGCCTGGTCGGCAGAAAAAATGCGCTACTTCTATGACCGCCTCATCACCAACCTCAAGAACGGCATACGCACCACCGCCAATACCACCAAGTGGAAGCCCGAAACCTGGCCCACCACTGAACTGCGCGGCGTGGGCTTTACCGAGGCCCCCCGTGGCGCGTTGGGGCACTGGGTCAAGATCAAGGACAGAAAGATTGAAAGCTACCAGTGCGTGGTGCCCACCACCTGGAACGGCGCGCCCCGCAGCCCTGATGGCCAGTTGAGCGCCTACGAGGCCTCGCTGATGAACACAAGGATGGCCATTCCAGAACAACCCCTGGAAATCTTGCGCACCCTGCACAGCTTTGACCCGTGTCTGGCCTGTTCGACCCACATCATCGGGCCTGACGGCAAGGACCTGCTCACCGTACGCATGGATCGGGGCATGTAGCGCCTGCCCCGCTGACGCCGGGCGCACCGCGCCTTACGCGTAGGAGAACTATCATGAGCGATATAAATACAAATCCGCCTGAAATGCCTTTGGGCAAGAGCGTCTACGTATTCCAGCTGCCCATCCGCATCTGGCACTGGGTCATGGTCATTTGCGTATGCGTGCTCATTGTAACAGGCTACATCATAGGCAAACCCTGGCTTTCTGTGTCAGGCACGTCGGCCTACGATACCTTCTATATGGGCTATACGCGCATGGCGCACTTTATAGCAGGCTTTGTGCTCATCATATCCACGGTGCTTCGTTATCTGTATGGCATCATCGGCAACCGCTATTCGCGTGAGCTGATCATTTTGCCCGTCTGGAGCAAGGCATGGTGGAGTGACCTCTGGCATGACATACGCTGGTACCTCTTTCTGGATAAGGAACCGCGAGCCTATGTGGGCCACAACCCCCTGGCGCAGGCCGGAATGGCCGTAGGCATGGTATTCATGCTGGTCATAATGCTCACAGGCCTTGGCATGTATGCGGAAAGCAGCCATCTGGCCTTCTTCAGGCCCTTTCTCTTTGTACTGGACTTCGCCTACTGGATAGGCGGCAATGGACAAGAACTGCGCAGCCTGCACCGCCTTGGCATGCTGCTGCTGGTGACCTTTGTGACTGTGCACATATACATGGTCATCCGTGAAGAAATTATGGGCAAGACCACCCTTGTATCTGCCATGTTCAGCGGTTACAGAGAACAGCGCAAGAGTTAACGTCGTCTCGGGCACCATAACAGGCGGCTTCACAACTGTGGGGCCGCCTTCTGCATACTGGCACTGCAAGCAGCATATACTGGCCAACCAGCACCACAACAGGACGTTTCATGAAGTCGGTAATCATCATAGGTCTGGGCAATATTCTCTACGGCGACGAAGGCTACGGCGTCAGGCTGGCGCAAGATATCTACTCCCGCTGGGACTTCCCCGAATATGTAGAAATTGTTGATGGCGGCACCCAGGGGCAAACCCTGCTCACACACGTAGAACGCGCAGACAGGCTGCTTGTGCTGGATGCTGTGGATTTTGGCCTTGAACCTGGCGAAATGGTCCTGCATGAGCAGATGCCCGCCTACCTCACTGCACAAAAAATCGGCCCACACCAGAACAGCTTCTCCGAAGTGCTCGGCCTTGCCACCCTGCGCGGCAATATGCCCGAACACTGCGCGCTCATTGGCGTACAGCCCGCAGCCATGACGCTGGGCGCGCCCCTTTCTCCGGCAGTGGCAAAATGCCTTGCCAAGGGCGAAACCATGACGCTGGAAGTTCTCCGCACCTGGGGCGTGGAGCCCGTGCGCCGCACCGAGCCGCGCCTCTTGTCTGCCCGGGCCCTGTATGAACTGCTGCACTGAGCAAGGTGTGTTGTGAGGGAAAGATTTTGTTGTATGTGGAAGCGATTTGTGGGGGAGGGACCCTTTTGCAGAGCGGAATACTTTGTGGGGGAGGGACCCTTTTGAAAAAGGGTCTCCTCCCCCACACCCCCTCCCCCTAAAACCTTTATCCTTGTTTCGCGTGTTACAAAAAGAGCGTGCTCACAAACGGGGTTAAAAAACCGGGTCTTAAAGGCATGCGCTGCATCAAGGGCCATCAGTTCTGGCTGGAAATTTAGCAAAAAAAGTGGCCCGATCCTGAGGATCGGGCCACAAAATTGTGAGGGCACAAAAAATTAGGCGCGCACACCAAGGCCCGCATTTCGCTCAATCAGCGTTACTGCGCGGGCAATACGGCGCCCTTCGGTAGACTCTTTGGAAAGTTCACGCTCAAGAGTGGTGATGCCCTTGATAACGGTTGAATGGCGACGATTAAACTTCTCGCCAATTTCTTCAAGAGTCATTTCCGTATGTTTACGCGCCAGATAAAAAGCCGTATTGCGGCCAGTAACGTATTCCTTACGGCGGGATTTTGAAGCCAGCTGGCGCTCATTGAGGCCGTAACTTTCGCAGACAAGGCGCAGGATGGTAGAAAAATCCGGGCCGCAAGCCACGTCTGCGTACTGGCTCAGCACTTCCATCGCCAGATCGAGATTCAGGCCGCAGTTGAGCAGGCGCGCCTTGAAAATAAGGCTGTTAAGGCAAGACTCCATTTGGCGCACATCGCCGCTCAGACGGCTGGCAAGCAGCTCGCATACAGAGTCAGGCAACAGCACCTGAAAACTTCTGGCCTTCTGCCCGAGGATGTCGCAACGCATATCCTTGGTGGGACGGCCCATATCTGTCAGAATGCCAGAACAAAAGTGCGACACAAGCTGGCTGTCCACACGCTGCAGTTCGCGGGGAGAAAATGACGAGGTGAAGATGGCGCGCCCGCCCTTGGCCTGCAGGTTTTTAACCACTGCCAGGGCCATGTCCTGCATTTTCTCCTTACCCTGAAAAAAATGCACGTCTTCCAGCAGCAGCACGTCCAGCTCACGAAAACGGGCCTTGAAGCCCTCAATATCCTGAGCACGCAGCGCGGTAACAAACCGCGAGGCAAATTCCTCGGCAGTAAGGTAACCCACGCGCGCATTGCCGCCCTCTTCACCGATTGCACGGCCTACTGCCTGCGCAAGATGGGTTTTGCCAAGGCCCGAACTGGAGTTTACAAACAGGGTACGCACACAACCGTGCTTGCGGCTGACATCCTGCGCGGCAGCCACAGCCATATTATTGGTTGGCCCCACCACAAAGTCGGCAAATGAAAATCGCCAGTTATGCGTACTGCGGTACACAGCCGCAACCGGAAGAGGAAGGGAGGCCTGCTGCAAAACAGGTTCTGCTGCAACCGCAGCAGGCACGCAAGAAGCTTTGGGAGAATGAGAGGCAGCCTCGGGGTTCTGCCCGGCACTCTGATGCTGCACGGCAGAGGTTGCATGGGCTTTTTGTCCGGCTGCTTCTATGTGCACAACGACCTGCCCTGGTTCAAGCCCCAGCACAGGAGCGGCCGCCTCTTGCAGGGTTGTCAGCATCATGCTTTCAAGCCTGCCAGCCACGTAGGCATTGGGGGCCACAAGGCACAGTCCCTGCGCATCCACGCTGGCATGCAAGGGAGCAATCCAAACTTTGAAAAGTCCGGATTTTAGCATTTTTTTTAGATTTGAAGAAATTTCAGCCCATTTGTCTTGCATGAGGCCTTGTAGCCTAAAAGGAGGGGAGCGGGCAATTGATGATTAAAGGCTGTTTGAGGCAGAATGCTTTTTTGTTTTCCCCAACAGCTTAGAAAGATAATCTGCAGAAATTCTTTATTTTTTTATATTTATCGGCCTACGTGGGCCGCGCTGAAAAGCCTTAGCGCGCAAGGGTTTTCAAAATAGAAGGCTACATATTAACAAATCTAGCCTTACTGTTTCACAATTATCATTTTAGTTTACTCCATTTTTCTTAGATATACTCCATTTTTTGAGCATGTAGATAAAAAGTTCCGAACCGTAAGGCCGGGCTGATTGTCAAGAGGAAAAAAGTTTTTTTTGCCTTTTGTCAGCGCCATATAAATTTAAAATTTCCACGGGACAAAAAGAACAGGGATCAAGCAACACTGCCCTTCCAGATCAGAGCAGCTTCAGGAAGTGGCATGACTTGGAGGCGCTGCCCCTCAAAACCCTGCTCCTGGGCAGGATATTTTTTATAAGTCGCGCTAATTAAAATAAAAGTTTTAGGGCGTGGGGGCGTGGGGAGAAGACCCTTTTTCAAAAGGGCCCCTCCCCCACAAAACAGGCCATTTCAGAAGGTAAAAGCCCTCCCCCCACTAACAGGTCATTTCAACACGCAAAAGCCCCTACCCCACATATGACAAAAGCCCCCCAGATACTCTGGGGGGCTTTCAAAGCCTGTGGCATGCTGCCCATAGACAGTCGGTCGCAAAACCGACAGGTGCGGGCAAAAAGCATCAATTTGAAGCGCCGCCCGAGCCACAGCTCAGGCAGGCGTCAATCATGCAAAAAACCTTGTTTTCTACGCTCGCAGTTTAGAAACCGTAACGCAGGCCAAGCATGAATTCGTTGTTGTAGGGGCGATTGCCGATTTCATACTTAACGCCGCCAACGTTGGAGCTGACTTCATTGTAGCCAAGGCCCACGAAGCGGTAAGAAGCGTCAACGGTGAAGTTTTCATTGATGCTGTAAGCAACACCGGCGCCCAGGTTCCAGGCGAAGTTGGTGAAGCGGTCATCAGCTTCAAACTTGCTGCCATCGTTGCCCTTGAGGGTGTAGCCCGTGTAGTTGAACGCCATGCCAAGACCACCGCCCACATAGGGGGTAAAGGCGCTGTCGTTACGAAAATCCCAGAACAGGTTGGCAAAAAGGGTGGAATTGTTCCACACGCCCTTGATGTCACGCAGGTTTGAGCCGTGGTCACTCCAGCTTTTTTCGCTGTTGCCGCGCAGGGCAAATTCAATTTCAGCGCGGATGGGCAGCATCTGCTGGGGCCAGAAGTCATAGCCCAGGGCCATGGCGCCACCAAGGGTGAACTGATTGTAGCTGTCCACACCATTGCCGGACAGACCGCTGCTGCGGTTCATCTGCCCTGTGCTCTGAAGGCTCATAAGGAATTTGGGGGCCAAATACATGCCGGTGCCCTCGGCAGCGGCCAGGCCAGGCAGTGCAAGCGAAAGAGCAAGCGCCATAGCAACTATAATACGTTTCATGACAGTCCTCCTAGTACTTTCCCTCAGCTTTTTGCGAGGGCAGCCTCAAATTTGTGATAATCATTAGAAAATGTCAATAAAATTTCTATATTTTTCTGACATCTCTGCGCGTTTCAAGGGTATTCTGACAACAGCAATCTTTTTCTTTTTTCGAGCGTGGCGGTATCTGCCCCTCTGGGGATACACCTCTTACAATCTGAAATAGCACACAATTTTACTTCATATGATACGTTTTCGCCAAGAGGCAGCATCCACCATGACGGCGTATTTTTTCCGCAAAAAGCAGCGTACCTTTGCGAAGATGTATCCGCAAAGGTACGCTGCTTTTATGGGCTTGGGCCGTGCAGGCTCAGACCGCTGAAAGGTTGAAACTCCGTTCAATTATGAGCGCATAATCCTGTGCTGATCTGGTGTTTAAAAGCCGGGTCAGAGTTAGTCCGGCTATTTTTTAACCATCAGCCACGTTTGTATGGGCAGGCGTTTTTCTGTCCAGTGGGCCTTATAGCCCATACGCGGGCCAGTCAGCGGCCCCATGTCGTAGCGGCTTGCCCCCTGCTCGCACAGCCATGCCACCTGCTCAAGCTGCAAAAGGTTGCCGATGCCCGCATTCTTCCATTGCTGATCATAGCTGAACTGCTGCCCACGGTACACATCACCCGCCATACCGCCAAAAATAAAGCCTACATCCTGCCCTTCGTGCGTGGCAAACATGATGCGTGCGCCACGCGTGGAGGCAAGACGCCGCAGCATGGCGTCATAAAAGTTTCTGGCGGGTTCTTCAGTCATGCCGCACTGCCCCACGCCCTTCCAGCTTTTACACTCCACCTCAAGCATGCGGGCAAAAACAGCCTGGGCTTCAGCCTCAGAGGCGGGAATATGCCGCTCATACGCAATGCCGCATTCCTGAGCGCGCCGCCGCCCCTTGAACAGTTTTGCCCGGTGATTGGCAGACCTGCGAGACAAAAAACCGTCCACGCCGTCCTCAAGGGAGGCCGCGCACTGCACGGCCTCCGAGTGCATAAAGAAGTCAAAGCTGTGTGAAAAGGTCCGCAGCAGACGCTGTGGCAGCAAGCCGCCCGGTTGCAGACCGCTGAGAACGATACGGGGAAAGCAGGGGGCATAAGAGGTTGCAAGCTCGTCCATTACACGGGCCAGCATGTCTACGGCGTTCAGGCCGAGCAAGGGGGAGCTAAAAAACCACAGCGTGTCAATGGGGGTCAGCAGTACCGAATCGGCCGAAAACATCTGCTCTGCCAGCACCAGCATACTGTGCGAATCATGCCGTGATTCGTGCCACACCAAAAGGCGGCGGTCTGGAGCAAAAACTTCATGAAAGGAAAGCTGCCAAGCCGGCAGACAGCAAAAAGGGTCGGCCTGTCCAGAGTGCAGGGCTGCCTGCTGCCAGCCATAGTGCCCTTCAAGTTCGTGAAACGGAATTTTCTCCATAAGTTACAGACATCGCTCGCCAGATTCCGACGCGCGCCTATCTGACCTCAGTGGGGCATTGCTCACTGCGACTGGCATAAAAAAACCAGCCCGCGTCCGAATCCTGAACGCGCTCAAAGCAAAAACCTCCCACAGTGCGCCAGAGGGTGGCAGGTTGTTCTGTGGCAAAAGCGGCATTCACAGCCTCTGCCTGAGGAACCTGGCCCACAAGAACCTTGATGGTTTGCGCTACGCCCTCAAAATAACGGGCAGAAGAAGAGGCCGTGTTAACCACCACAGCACGCTCCACCATATCATCCGTATTCAAAAAAAACGTTGCAGTGACGCCTTCGTCCAGCGTACATATTTTTACCTGACCCTGATCTTGCACAGCAACAGAACCGGGGGTAAAAGCCTTCATCCATCTGGATACAAATTCTTTCCAGACCAGATCACCGCCGCCA
>JAQVZK010000342.1 GCA_028708195.1 Desulfovibrio sp. | reverse complement strand
CACAACAGGAAGGCCACGATAATTCAGGCTTCGCCATGGTCATGCAAGACCTTGAAGGCGTGTTCAGCCATTACAAAGACAAACCGCTGCTTTCACTGGCCTGTACCCCTCAGGGTGTACAGCTTGTGAATGATTTTATGGAAGAAAAGGGCTTTGTGCAGGTGGCGCAGTGGGTGCCGGAAGTGGACAAGAAGCCCGGCCTGAAAATTGAAGCCATGCCGCGCTATGTCTTTCGCAACTACGATTATCCTGAAATCTACCGTTACCGCAGCCAGAGTGAACGCGAAGGCCTTCTGCTCGACACACGTCTGGCCTTACGCGCCTTGCTTGAAAAAGATGACAACGGCTTTGTCTATTCTTTCTGGCCTGACGTGTTGACCCTGAAAGAAATTGGCGACCCGGCAGACATAGCTACGTATTTTGGCCTTTGGAACGGTGACGGACGCCTCACCGCGCGAAATATCGTCACGCAGTGTCGGCAAAACACCAACTACGACATTGTGCGCTACGCGGCCCACCCCTTCTTTTTGCAAGGCTACACCCTCTGCGCCAACGGCGAAAACACCTTTTTTACCAAGAACAAAGAGTTTCAAAAAGCCCTGCACAGGGGCTATATCGGCTTTGAATCAGACTCGCAAAACTTCCTCTACACGCTGCATTACGTGCTGCATGAACTTGAATGGCCCATTCGGTACTACAAGCATGTCATCACGCCCCTGCCTTTTGTTGAGGCAGAGCAGCGCGCCGACAATAAAGTGCTTTGTCTTATCCGCGAATCACTGGCCCATCTTGAGATAAATGGTCCCAACACCATTATTGCCCTTTTGCCTGACGGCAGAATGATGACCTGCTGCGACTCGAAAAAACTGCGCCCTGTGGTGATCGGTCGTGACAAGGACATGGTGGCAATTGCATCAGAAGTGTGTGGTCTCAATGCCATCATGCCCGGCCGAAATGTGGCGGAAGATATATACCCCCACGAAAGGGAAATGGTGGTCATTGGCAACGATCTGGCGGTGGAAAGATGGAATCAGTAAATACTCAGGATGTCAGCGTCAACGATCTGCGCTGGAAGATAGATTATCGCCCCGAAATGTGCACCATGTGCGGCTCCTGTGTGGCTGCCTGTACATTCAACGCCATCGAAGTGAGCATGATGCGCCGCAGCGTGACACTCTCACGCAAGGCTTTTCCTGATCCTTCACAGGAGCATATGGCCCGGCCCGTCATTTCACAGAAGCCCAGCATTGAACACGCCTGTGTGGGGTGCGGCATGTGTGAAAAGATATGTCCTAACGAGGCCATCCGCCCTGTGCGCAATGTGGACCAGCGCTTTCCCATGCTGGCACGGGGTCACGGCCCCATCAAACGTGGCGGGCGCAGCAACCTTGCCATGCCGCGGACGTTGGACTCCATCGTTGTGGGCCGCATCAGCCAGATGACCGACCCGGCTCTGGATTCGGAGCGTCATACCTTTGATATCCGCTCGCCCTTGGGCCGCGTCATGCTGGCGCAAGAACTGCCCTTGCGCGTGGAAGGCTCAAATCTTGTGCTGACTGGCCGCACGCCCACAGTAAACTGGGTTTACCCGGCCATATTCAGCGATATGAGCATCGGCGCGCTGTCTACCCGGGCCTGGGAGGCCATAGCTGTTGCCACGGCCTACCTCAATGAAAAATGCGGCCTGCCTGTGCGCATGTGCTCCGGCGAAGGCGGCATGCCAAGCAAATTGCTTGAATCTGAACAGCTGAAATACATGATCCTGCAAATTGCCTCCGGCCATTTTGGCTGGAACCGCATCATCCGGGCCATGCCCCGCATGAAGGTTGATCCTGCTGGGGTGCTTATCAAAATAGGGCAAGGTGCCAAGCCCGGCGACGGCGGCCTGCTGCCTGCCGCCAAGGTGGCCCCGCACATTCAGGCCATCCGTGGCGTACCAAGGGCAACCCTGCACTCGCCGCCGAACCATCAGGGCCTGTACTCCATTGAAGAGTCTGTGCAGAAAATGCACCTTTCGCTCAACGCGGCTTTCGGCTTTCGCGTGCCGGTTGCCATCAAGTGCGCGGCCTCGGCCACGTCTGTATCGGTGTATAACAACCTGCTGCGCGACCCTTACAAGATTTGTGGCGGTTTCTTTATCGACGGCATTCAGGGCGGCACCGGTGCTGCCAACGAAGTTTCGCTGGAGCACACCGGCCACCCCATCGTGTCCAAACTGCGTGACTGCTATCAGGCAGCCGTGGCTCAGGGCCTGCAAGGGCAGATCCCGCTCTGGGCTGGCGGTGGCATAGGGCTTTCAGGCAATGCCGCGGCCGACGCTTTCAAGATGATCTGTCTCGGAGCCAATGGCGTCATTATCGGGAAAATACTCATCCAGCAACAGTCATTAAAGGAAAAGTGGTTTGAGAAAGCCCGCAATAGAGGAACTTGGAAGGTATCAGTGAGTTACGATCCAAGGATAATGGATTATATATACATAAGAAACGATAACGGTATTAATTATGAAAAGTGTTTCTTATTAGAACATCAGCACCGGTACAAGGACAGAACTATAGAGGAGATT
>JAQVZK010000051.1 GCA_028708195.1 Desulfovibrio sp. | reverse complement strand
CGTGGCAAAGGGACAGACCAAACCGGGGGTCTTTTTGTATACAGGGTGACCGCATCATTGCCGCACAGCCAGGCAGGTCACCTGATCAGGCAGGTCAGCAGGTTCAGGCCCCGGCGGGCTCCCCAGTTACGGCTGGCCGGGAAACAGCCCCGCCCACGGGCAGGCCCGAATTGGGGCCAGGAGCAACGGGGGCGCCGCGGTGCAGGGGCTGCAGCCCCTCAGGCTGATTAGCCTGCCTGCCTTCGCTAGCGCTGCCCTGATTGTCACTATGGGCGTTTGACTGAAGCTCCCCGGCGGCGTCTTCCACTACCTGCCAGGGGCGGCTGGTGCGGGCCAAGGGCAGAGTAGCTGTGCCAGCGGGGTAACTCTCTGGCGGCAGTTCCTGAAAACTTTCCTTGTTCTGGGGGGGCTGTTCAATCTTGCGGGCCTCGGCGGCAGGGGCAAGGCCACTGGGGCCCATCCCGTCAGGTTGCCCTGTGGGCTGCGTACGGCGGGTCATAAGCACGCCCGGCTCAGGATCAATCAACCCGTCCAGGTAGTCGCTCACGGTCACAAAACGCTGACAGCCCCCGGCGCGCAAATCGCTGATAATGCGGGGCAGGTCTTCAACCGTGCGCCTGTGCGTATCATGAAAAAGAAAAATACCGCGCAGGGTGCCGGGTCCATACACCGTGCCCCGCGTGCTGCGCAAGGTCGCATAATTGGCGGGCAGGCTTTTCCAGTCGCGGCTGTCCAGCGACCAGAGCATGACCGCCAGGCCCAGTTGCTCGGCTGCGGTCACCGTGTGGTTGTCATAAGACCCATATGGGGGACGCATGAAGGAAGGATTGGCCCCAAGCGAGCGAAGAATCGCATCCGTGCGGGCAATCTCCTGCGTCTTGTTTGCAGGCGAAAGCAAACGCAGGTTGGGGTGCGAATAGGTGTGATTGCCCACCTCGTGCCCTTCAGCCACAATGCGCTGCACAAACGACGGGTAGCGCTCGGCCTGCTTGCCCAAAAGAAAAAATGTGGCCGGAATGCCATATTCACTCAGCATATCCAGCAGCCGTGGAGTATTGAGGGAGGGGCCGTCGTCAAAGGTCAGCGCACACAGGTTTTCACGCATGCGCTGATCCATAATGACGCCGCCGTCCACCACGCGGGCCTCAGAGGCAGAAGCGGCTGATAACGTCAAACCGAAAAAAAATACCGCCCAAAGGCGAATCCATAAGGATTTCATCATATTGCCTCTAAAAAACTGCTGTCACTTCCCCGCCGGGCCATTTTGGCGGGCGTACTCTGGCCAATGCCACACATGCCAACCGCAAGAAGTGCTAACGGAGGGTCTAGCACTCAGCCCGCCCCGGCGCAAGACAATGAAAACACAAGGCTGACCAAAATTCAGTTTTATACAATAAAATCATATAGATAATTTTTTTGCCTTGTAAAAATTTTTTTACCATATAATTTTCTCTTGACTCCTGGGGTACTTTTGCATAGAAACGTGTCTCCGGGAGGGCAGTTAGCTCAGCTGGTAGAGCACCGCCTTCACACGGCGGGGGTCACAGGTTCAAGTCCTGTACTGCCCACCAACAAATCCGGAGCGGTAGTTAAGACGGTTATAACGCCGGCCTGTCACGCCGGAGGCCGAGGGTTCAAGTCCCTTCCGCTCCGCCAGAAAGTTTAAGAGGAGTCAGTTTACTGACTCCTCTTTTTCATTTTGCTTCCCCACCTCGTTGATGGCTCTACACGGCTCTACACGGCTGGCTCTACACCAAAGACGGGGGCATAGCGTCCCCAATCCGACCACGTGCCGCATGTCAAAAATGCGCGCAGCCCCCTGTCCCAACGTCATATCTGCATAAAATATTACATCTTTTATAAGATGGCCGGGTTATTGCATTTTTACAGACGTTCTTTGGCGCGGCATCCGCGCCCAACGCAACGCGCGAGCAAGCGAGGTAAGTATGACGCCTGTGATCTGGCTGCTGGGCCTTTCTGGCAGCGGCAAAACCGCCCTTGGTTCTCTTTTGCGGCTGTACCTTGAGGGGCAGGGCATTAAAACCGACTTTATTGATGAAGGCAGATTTTGCCGCCAGACCGATATTGTCCCAGAAACGCGCATTTCCGCTGTGGATGCCTTGCGTGACCACGTGCTGCAGCAGCACGCCCAGGACAGGGTGTGCGTTGTGGCGGCCACCACCCCCTATGCCTTCATGCGCCAGAAAAACCGCGAAATTTTGCCCTGGTACCGCGAAGTATGGGTGCGCTGCTCACTACAAACCCTGGTTGACCGTGACACCAGAGGCCTCTACGCCAAGGCCGGATGTACGCACGTAAGCGGCCTGTGCGGCCTTACCGACGCCTTTGATGAACCCCGCCACGCTGACCATGTAATAGATACTGACCGCCACAGCCTGGTGGAAAGCTACCTGCTTTTGCGCGATCTCGCCCTGAGCGCCCTGGACGAAGCCCACAACTGGGCACGCATGGGGCATACCCTGCCCGAAAGCCCGCTGGCACTGACCAGCCGGAGCCACAGCTTCGCGCTGTAGGGGGAGGGATTTTTTGCATATTGGAATGTTTTATGGGGGAGCCACCCCTTCCCCCTAAAACTTTTATTCGTGCCGCAGTAAGCTACAGCCGCCTCCAGTTGCGAGGCGGGGTGTTCAGCCCAAAGACAAGACAGTCCCCGATCCTTATACAGAGCACAATCCCCGTAAAACCTGATTGATCAGGCTTTACGGGGATTGTGCTTTTTCTGCGATGTATGGCCCCGATGCCGGGCATTTGCGCCGCCCAAATTTCTTTTCTGATCTGCTGCGACCGGGGCGCTGTACTATCTGGTCACTGTGCGGCAGGCAGGGGGGCAACTGGGACGCCTGGCTACTGGGCCGCCGTGCCCGAAAACTGCTGTGAAATAAAGGTAGCGTAGTCGTCTGTCATGCCAGACACAAAATCCACCACGCGCAGATAGGCCGTATACAGGCACGCGCCCTCTGCCGGGGCATTGCTGCCCATAAGGGTCAAAGCGCGCGTTTCCTGATAGGACATGGAATTCTTTTTGCTGTAGTTGAAGCAGGCTGGAATAAAGACATCCATCAGGCGCTTGTACAGCGTGTAGGTGCCGATTTCCAGAGCGGTTTTTTGCGGATTATTCATGATCTTGCTGTTGAAGACCCCCTTGGCCGCAGCCATAAAGTCCGCCACTTCCGGCTTGGCGTGCTTGAGCAAATCGCCCTTGAGCGTGCCTTTCATCATATCTTCATAGGTATCAAAAAATGTCTGCACCACCGAGGGGATGATGTGCATCATGGCCCGGGTGCGCAGCATGCCCGAGCGCCGCCGGTCAGAATCCATCGCGTCAAGGCGGCCTGCGTCCATATCCTCCTCGCCCAGCAGCGGCGTCATGGCGTCCTTGATGTCCTGATAGGTGATGATGCGCAACTCGCGCGCGTCTTCCATATCAATGATGCGGTAGCAGATGTCGTCGGCCGCCTCCAGCAGGTAGGAAAGCGGATGTCGGCACGCCAGGCCATCACGCATCAGGCCCAGCGTGGTAAAAATATCCGCAAAAACTTCCTGCTCCGCCCTATAAAAATTGAACTTTCCGCTGCCCTGCCCCAGGGCCTCATGAGCAGAACAGGGGTACTTTACAAGGCTGGCCAGCACGGGGAACGTCAACCGCAAGCCGCCAGCATCCTTATTGTTTTCAAGCGTATTAATAACGCGAAAGCCTTGGGCATTGCCGTCAAAAGCTTCAAAATCCGCCCGTTCGACAGGCAGCAGATCTTTAAAATAATGCTCGGTGTGGCTTGTGTCCTTAAACCAGTCGCGAAGGGCTTCCTCCCCGGCATGCCCAAAGGGCGGATTGCCGATGTCGTGCGCAAGGCACGCCGCCTGAAGGATCTGGCCAAGGTGGTCGGGGCGGACGCCATCCGGCAAATGCCCCATATCCGTCAGGGCCTGGCCAACCTGAAGGCCCAGCGAACGGCCAACGCAGCTTACCTCAAGCGAATGGGTGAGACGGTTATGGATATGGTCGTTGCGCACCAGAGGGTGCACCTGAGTTTTTTTGGCCAGCCTGCGGAAGGAGCTGGAAAAGATGATGCGGTCATAGTCCTGCACAAAGGGATTACGCACCACATCCAGAGGGGCAGGCTGTTTGTCTTTACGGGTCTTGCGGTAAGGAGCCAGCAAACGGCTCCATTGCTCTTTATGGCTGCCCATACATTCTCCTTCCATCTGTAAAATAACGGCCTCCGCTTCGCGGTTCGCCCCCTGTACATCCCGCCGAGAGCAAATATATGCGAGGCTTGCGGTCACTGGGCAAAGTGGGGTTTATATCTGCTTTCGTCAACCCCGGCGGCAAAAGCCACATAGGGCTGCCTCGCGCACAAGGCCGTCAGAATCCACGCGGCAGCCTGGGTAGGGGCAGGCACTGCGCATGGTGCCCTGCCCGGCGGGGCATGCCAACGAGCAGAGCAGGTCACTGTGTTCAATGGCAACCTGCTCTGCTCGTTTATTAGTGTCGTAATTTTTTGGACTGCGCGACCTTAATGGCACTCTGCCCCGGAGCAGATTAACTTTTTCAAAGTTAATCTGCTCTAAGATTCGCCACCGCCCTGCTTCATTTCGCTGATAAGCCCCTGCAGCACATTGGCTTGGCGAGAAAGCTCAGAAATGGCCTCGGAAGACCGATGCATATAGTCGGCGTTTTCTCCCGAAATCCTGTCCACTTCGTCCAGGCTGCGGTTGATTTCTCCGCTGGCGGTGGACTGTTCTTCCGAAGCGGCGGCAATGGCACGCACCTGGTCGGTAGTCATATCTACCATTGACACAATCTCGGCCAGGGCCGCGCCAGACTGGTCGGCCAGATCGCCCGCGCCCTGAATGCGCGATACCGTGCGGGTCACAACGTCAATCGTGTGCTTGGTGCCTGACTGAATGCCGCCAATGGCCTCCCCTACTTCGCGGGTGGCCATCATGGTTTTTTCAGCCAGTTTGCGCACCTCGTCGGCCACCACGGCAAAGCCGCGCCCGGCGTCGCCCGCGCGGGCCGCCTCAATGGCAGCGTTGAGGGCCAGCAGGTTTGTCTGGTCGGCAATGTCGGCAATGACATTCAGCACCTTGCCGATGGCCTCGGCCTGCACGCCAAGCCCGGTCATGCCTTCTTTCATTTCTTCGGCCTGTTGCTGCACCTGGCGGATGTTGTCGAGCAGATCCGTAACAGATGAAGAACCTTCCTGGGCCTTGCTTCTGGCATGGTCGGCGGTATCGGCCGCGTGGGACGAGCTTTGCGCCACCTCCAGCATGGAGGCGTTCATCTGCTCCATAGCAGACGCCGTTTCGCGCACGCGGTCAGCCTGCTGTATGGAACCTCTGTCAGCGCTATGAATAAGCGTAGAAAGATTGTCAGAGGCAAGGTTGAGAGCCTGCACAACAGCCTCAAGCTGGTTTGCGGCGTAAAGCATGCCCTCGGCCTTGGCCTTTTCGGCGTTTTCCTTGGCTTCTTGGGCCTGCTTCATAAACTCTTGCGCCTCATCACGCTCTTTCTGGGCCTCGGCTGTGGCCTTGAGTGTTTCAGCCCTAAATCCGGCAAGATTGTCTGCCGTGGCGTTCAGGGCCTGCACCAGAGGCGTGAGGGATGATTTTTTGCTGGTATCCAGCCTGGCGTCCAGATTGTCAGAACCCAATTGGCGGGCAAAGACTTCGCACTGGCGCATGACGTTGAGGTCGCGACTGGTGGAGAGAAAACCCACGCCGTAGATAGCCAGCATAGAAACCGCCAGCACTATCCACATATTGGTGCGGCTTTGCTCGATCTGCTTTTGCATGACCCGCAAGCCCTCGTCAAAACGGGCATTCATGGCCTTGTCGAACTGGCCGCCCTGTTCGCGGTACGCCATAGCGTACGGGGTGGCCACCTTGGCATAGTCACTGTAGCTTTTGTGGCGCTCTCCAACCGGAACGCCCTTGAGCGGCAAAAGCACGTCCCGTCCGTTGGCTATAAAGCTGATGGCGGCTTTTTGGGCCTCGGAGATGATCTTTTTTTCCTGACTGCTGAATGGCATTGTGGCAAGCTGCTGAAAACGCTTTTCACTGCGGGCAGCAATTTCGCTCTGCTGCTTGATGTCTTTTTCCAGGTCACCACCCAGCATGGCGTCGCGGGTAAGACGGCTTACATAGTTAATGTCCTTGGCGATTTCAAGACTGGTAATTTTGCCCACCACGTCCACGTCTCGCATTTGCGAAAAGGAACGGCTCAAGGTGGATACCGAGTCGAGAGAAAAGCCGAACATGATGGCAAGGGCCGCAGCCCCAATGGTAATTGTCAGAATAAATTTTCCACGTAACGAGAATGAATTCATAGTGATGCTGCTTGGCTAAGAGTTGAAAAAAATCGGCTCTTTTTTGAGTTAATATACGCTACTGCAGTGTTTGCAGGTTGCACGGGAGTAAGGCGACGTCAACAAACGCCGTCGATATTTCTGATTTACAGGGGCTTTCTTAACAACATATCGGAGAAAATTTTGCAAGCTATAGGCCTTATTTCAACTACACAAAACAGCTACTATTATTACACTACCCATATGGTATCCATTGTTGATAAGCCACTGCCAACCATGTTGATGGCCCATCGTTCTGAACCGGGTCAGAGTTGCAGCACAAAGCCTACCAGCACAGGTTTACTGCAGAAAGCAACGTATAACCCTTGGCACGCCCTTCAGGCATGCCCCCTGTAAAGGCAACCCGCTTTCACCAATAAAGAAAAGCCCGCTCGGGC
Source organism: Desulfovibrio sp. (assembly GCA_028708195.1). Classification (GTDB taxonomy): domain Bacteria; phylum Desulfobacterota; class Desulfovibrionia; order Desulfovibrionales; family Desulfovibrionaceae; genus Desulfovibrio. The sequence continues at coordinate 3,901 of JAQVZK010000051.1, read as the reverse complement.
TAATCCCGGCGGGCTGCTTCTCCTGTTGTCACTCGAAGAGCGTCATCAGGGGCCAACGAAGCCTTATTAATTTAGTATGTAATATACGCTTGTCAATATCAGTTGTCATTTTTAAAAGGCCCACACCAAAGCATGGCCCAACAGAACTACAATGAATTATATGATGTATATCATGCGCGGGTGCACACTCTCAAGAGCCACAGGACAGACCGCAAGACAGGGCCATGCTCAATGGTGGAGGCTCAAAACCCGCATCGTCAAAGCAGGTCGGGCTGGTCAAAAAATCGCTCAGAAAAAGGACAATCGGCAGCGACCCTGAGCTACAGGGAGTTTGGCAAAGACCATGCTCAATTGACCGGAACCGAGCTCAGCACCCGCATCAGGACGTTGAAGGGCAGGGGCTAAGAGGCTGTAGGCGCCACTACTTACTTCTTCGGCAAAAAATTGCTTCCAGACAGCGCGGACTTCCCAGATTTGCTTTCCAATTCTTCACGGGCTTTCTTGGCGACCCCGCCGCCCTCTTTGGCCGCCTCGGCATTTTTGTCAAAGCCGGTTGCGTCCATATTCTCGGCAATCTGCTTTGTGGAAATTTCCGCCAACATTGTCAGAACAAGCTCCGCATCACTCATATGGTCGCGCAGGTTTTGTGATTTCAACCCTTTTAATTCTTTGTGCTGGCGTACAGAAAGCCCAGTCCATTCCTTGTGGGTGATGCCAGTGAGGCGGGCGAACTCTACGCCCTCTTTTATCCCGTGTTCGTCCCAAAAGTCAGTGAGGGAGTTACGGACACGAACACTCAGCATGCGTTGGTTAATCCAGTCATCAAAGCGCCCTTGCTTTTTCCAAACAGAACGGGCGCGGGCAATCCCTGCCTCAGGGTCTTCCGTTTCCTTGATGCGCTCATACCCGATGCGGGCCAGCCAGAGCTTGATAGGCTCGGCTTTTGGGCTTGGGACTGACTGGATAAGGCGGAGAAGGGTTTCAACGTCGGCAACGTCGGTAAGCCTTTTCTTACCATCCTCGGCAGTTAGCTTCAACCGGTGACATTTTGTCACCAGTTCGCTTCCTTCCTTTTTTAGCCGTTCTTTAAGCTTGTTCCAGTATTTGCGAGATGTTTGAAAATCTTGCTGCTCCGTCAACGCCGCAACAATATCCACCACCGAAAAATACCAGGTCTCGGTCTCTTCATCGAACTGGCGGCGAACATGCCATCTTTCAAAAGCTGCGATTTCTTCTTTGGTCATTTGTTCCTCACATCAATCCACGCCCCAAAACATCGCCAGACTCAAACCAGCCTATCTATTCAGCTTCGGTCAGTGGGCCTGTGCGCCAACCAAATAGTCATAAAAACCAGTTGGAGCGCTGTGCTCCTAATCCTAGCCAAAGCTGACCGGGATTGCCACACCTCACGCCTTGCCCCCGTCTTTGGTGTAGAGCCACAAAAACCACAAAAAAAGCGGTCAGCTTTTTACAACTAACCGCTTGAATTCATTATGGTGCGCCCGGCGCGATTCGAACGCACGGCCTTTGGCTCCGGAGGCCAACGCTCTATACGACTGAGCTACGGGCGCACAAGATTTGTCTTGATATGCCGACTCGTCTCTGCTGTCAAGGGCGCGCCCGGCGCGAGAGCCTTGCCTCCCGGCCACAGGATTGTTCCCCGCCGCAGGAGCTTTACCGCCCGACGCAGGAGCTTTGTTGCCCGGCGTACCTGCCTGACTGGGGCGGGCATATCTGCCACGGGGCATGAGATCTCAGTTGCCGCCCTTTATTTGCATGGCGCTTTTTTGTCAGGTATGCATACCCAAGGCAGCCCGGCGAGTTTCATCAGTTGGGCCGACAGGGAGAAGAATAATGTCAGACACAACGCCCCCACCCGCGACTCCATCACCCTTGGCCCCACAGGCCTCTACAGAGCAAACCCCGGCTTCTGACCCCGCTGTGCGCGACATCCTGGTGGGCGTCAGCGGTGCGAGCGGCATGCCGCTCGCGGTCTGCCTGTTGCGCTGCCTGTCGGCCATGCCCTTGGTGCGGGTTCACTGTGTTGTCTCACAGGGGGCGCACGCGGTGTTGCAAACAGAATGCGGGGCCGGGCCAGAACTGCTGACGACGCACGCCAGCCGTGTTTATGATGCGGCCAACCTTGGGGCCGGGCCGTCCAGTGGCTCGTGGTGGCGGCGAGGGGCTGCGCCTGCGGCCATGATTTTGGTGCCCTGTTCTATGGGCACCTTGGGGGCCATAGCCTCGGGGGCCACGCGCAACCTTGTGCACCGGTCTGCGGATGTAGCCCTCAAGGAACGGTTGCCTCTGGTGCTGGTCACGCGTGAAAGCCCACTCTCGGCCATTCATCTGCGCAACATGCTTGCGTTGCGCGAGGCCGGGGCCGTCATCATGCCATTTTCGCCCGGTTTTTATCTCAATCCGCAAACACTGGAAGACATGCTCTTGCATATGTGCGGCCGGATATTCGATCAGGTGGCGCTGCCGCATACCCTGGGCCGCTGGACCGGCTGAAGGCTGTCTCAAAATAATTCTTTGTCCAACTGACTGCGTCAAAAAGCCATTTTTTCCAGTCAGGTACCGTATTGAGCTGGCATTTCAAATAAAAATTCTCTAGCGCGGATCAAAGGTGCGGCAGTGGCAGACTTAAGAGGCTTTGCTCATAAAAACCCGGCGTTAGTCAGGGAACTCTTTGCAGCAGATTGAAGTATAAATAAAAGTTTTAGGGGGGGGGCGTGGGGGGGAAGGCCCCTTTTACAAAAGAGTCCCTCCCCCACAAAACACTCCAAGATACAAAAAAGTCCTCCCCCAAAGTATTTCAGAGGAGACACATATGAGCAGTATCACATGGTTTGGGCACTCGGCTTTCAAAATCAGCTGCCATGACACCCATGTTGTCATTGATCCTTTTCTGGCGCCCCAGTACGGCTTTACAGCAGACACTGTGGGCCACGCCGATATTGTTCTTCTGACCCACGACCACGGCGACCATGTGGGTGAAGCCGTGAGCATATGCCACAAAACCGGGGCCATGCTGGGGGCCATTGTCGGCACGGCACAAAATGCCGCTGCTGGGCTGCCCGACAACCAGATACTCAACGGTATTGGCTTCAACATGGGCGGCACCGTTACGCACAAGGGGGTCAGCGTCACTATGACCCAGGCCTTCCACACCAGCGACTCGGGCTGCCCGGCGGGCTACATCGTGCGCATGCCTGACGGCCTCACCGTCTACCATTCGGGCGACACCTGCGTTTTTGGCGACATGGCCTTGTGGGGGCAGCTCTACTCCATTGACGTGGCTCTGCTGCCCATTGGCGGCGTTTTTACTATGGACGCGGCGCAGGCCGCCCTGGCCTGTAAACTGCTCAAGTGCAAAGCAGTGGTGCCCATGCACTGGGGAACTTTCCCCGTGTTGGCGCAGGACACAAAAACTTTTGAGGCAGAGCTTGCCAAGCTTACGCTCCCCTGCGCCTGCACCGTCATGGCCCCTGGCCAGACGCGCCCCTTTACTGCTTGAGCAGGCCAAAAACTGTACGGCTGGTCAGAAAGTACGGTTGGCTTGCGCCAGCCGCAAAAACAAAACTGCCGGTCTGTCAATGACAGACCGGCAGTTTTAATTTTTATTGCCGTGCAGCACTCCCCTGCCACAAGGCTATCAAGGGCAAGCGCCCTCCACCACCTGGTTCTCCAGCCCTACCTGGAGATGAGCGAAAGCGCCATCTGAGGCATGCTGTTAGCCTGCGAAAGCATGGCCACAGCAGACTGGGTGAGGATCTGGTTGCGCACGAATGCCGTCATTTCCGTGGCTACGTCCACGTCTGAAATGCGGGATTCGGCCGCCTGCAGGTTTTCGGACTGAGTGGTAAGGTTGGAGATGGTGTTCTCCAGCCGGTTTTGC
>JAQVZK010000050.1 GCA_028708195.1 Desulfovibrio sp. | reverse complement strand
TGGTATGGCACAACGGTAACATCGCTGTCATTGAGGCTTTGGGGCACGGTGTTTCACACCTTGTGACAGCAGCCCAGCTTTTGTTGCTTGGGCAATACGCTGGGCAGCGTCTGCACAGCTTCATGTTCGCGCATCCCACGCTGGATGAAATTTTGCACGCTGCTCTTGAGGCTCCGCGCAAAAAAATCGACTGATATCATTGAGTTATGTTTCTGCGGCGCTGCGGCCCATATCTTTGAGGAAATTGTGTTTCTTCAAAGGGATGGGCCGCAGCACCGCAGAAATATTTGATTTCTGGCCACGTATTGTGATCAAAAAGTCTTGTCAGACGTAGTGATCTTGGATTAAATATTTCCCCCCACAACAATAAATGTGGCTTTTACTGGGTAATCCTGCCCACCCCCACAAGGAGAGCGATGATGTCCTACGTTCAGCACGTCATGAATAATCTTCAAGATCGATACGCCTACGAACCCGTTTTTCTTCAAGCTGTTCAAGAAGTTCTGCAAAGTCTGCAGGCCGTGCTGGACAAAAATCCTCAGTACGAACGCAATAAAATTCTGGAACGCATTGTGGAGCCGGAGCGCACCATTTCTTTTCGTGTGCAGTGGGTAGATGATCACGGTCAGGTACAGGTCAACAAGGGCTTTCGTGTTCAATATAATTCTGCCATTGGACCCTACAAGGGTGGCTTGCGTTTTCACCCAAGCGTGAATCAGGGAATTTTGAAGTTTCTGGGTTTTGAACAAGTATTCAAAAATTCACTCACCGGTCTTGCTATTGGCGGCGGCAAAGGCGGCGCAGATTTCGACCCCAAGGGCAAATCTGATATGGAAATCATGCGCTTTTGCCAGGCATTCATGAATGAGCTGTATCACCATATCGGCGCCACCGTGGACGTGCCCGCTGGTGACATTGGCGTGGGCGGACGCGAAATCGGCTATCTTTACGGCCAGTATAAGCGCCTCACCAGAAGCTATGAAGGCGTGCTCACGGGCAAAAATCTGCTTTTTGGTGGCTCGCTTGCGCGTACCGAAGCAACTGGCTACGGTGCCGTATATTTTGCGCAAAGCATGCTGGACGCCCGGGGCAAAAGCCTTGAAGACAGAACCTGCGTGGTTTCTGGCGCGGGCAATGTGGCGATTTATTGCTGCGAAAAGCTGTATCAGGTGGGTGCCAAACCTGTTACAGTGTCAGATTCGCGCGGCATGATTCATGATCCTGAAGGCATCAAGGTTGACGTGCTCAAGCAGGTTAAAGAAGTTGAGCGCGCCTCCCTGAACCGCTACGCCGAGATTGTGCCTTCTGCTCTGTACACGCCTGTGACCAGCTACCCCGAAGGCCGTAACGCCGTGTGGTCTGTCCCCTGCTTTGCGGCTTTCCCCTGCGCTACGCAGAACGAACTGAACCTTGCGGACGCCAAAACACTGCTGGCCAATGGCTGCCACTGCGTGGCCGAGGGCGCAAATATGCCCTCCACTCTTGATGCCATGCATGCCTTTATTGACGCTGGCATCTGCTACGGGCCTGCCAAAGCCGCCAATGCCGGTGGCGTTGCCACAAGCCAGCTCGAAATGGCCCAAAACGCCAGCATGCAAACCTGGGCTTTTGATGCTGTGGACAACAAACTGCGCCACATCATGAATAACATTTATGTCAGCGCTGCCGAAACTGCTGAAGAATTTGGCGCTCCCGGCAACCTCGTTGTTGGGGCCAATATCGCCGGTTTCCGCAAAGTTGCAGACGCCATGATAGCACAGGGCGTGTAGTTTTTTACCGCGTCTTATCGAAAAATCAGGCCGGAAACCTCGCGGGGTTTCCGGCCTGATTTGGGTTGAAAGGCGCAGACTTGCCAGCGGCAGCGGCAGACAGGCAGACACGGGCTCAAAGGCAATCCGTTCTCAAAACAGAAACCAAATAAAAAACCACCCGCTCAAGGCAGGTGGTTTTTTATTTGGTTTGCGGGTTGTTAGCCCAACAAGACAACTATCAGCACAGATTGCGCAGGCGTTTGATGGCTTCTTCCGTATCCGCAGGGGAGCCAAAGGCCGTCAGACGCACATAGCCTTCGCCGGAAGCGCCAAAGCCCGCACCAGGGGTGCAAACAAGGGCCGCCTGATGCAAGAGCTTGTCAAAAAAGCCCCAGGAGTCTGTGTCACTTGGCACGCGCACCCAGATATAGGGGGCGTTAACGCCACCGTATACAGAAAGCCCCATTTCGCTAACGGCAGTACGCAACATGGCTGCATTGCGCTGGTACCCGGCAATGACGCCCATGATTTCTTTGCGGCCCAGTTCACTGTACACAGCTTCAGCCGCGCGCTGCACAATGTAGGGGCAGCCATTGTACTTGGTGCACTGGCGGCGATTCCACAGGGCGTTCAGGCTGATCTTGCCACCCTTGCCATCACTGATCTGCAATGCCTTGGGCACAACTGTGTAGGCGCAGCGCAAACCAGTGAACCCGGCTGTTTTTGAAAAACTGCGAAACTCGACCGCAACTTCCTGAGCACCCTCAAGTTCATAGATGGTGTGCGGCACGTCGGCATCAGTGATAAAGGCCTCATAGGCCGAATCGTACAGAATGACGCAGCCCTCACGCCTGGCGTAGTCAACCCATCCCTGCAGGGCCGCCCGCGAAAGCACGGTGCCTGTGGGGTTGTTGGGGTAACAAAGGTAGATCATATCAGGCCGGACTTTGGGAAAATCGGGCACAAAATCATTTTCTTTCACGCAGGGCAGATAGACAATGCTGCTCCACTGCTTGCCATTCATTTCGCCAGAGCGCCCGGCCATGACGTTGGAGTCAACGTACACGGGGTACACCGGGTCAGTGACCGCAACGACGCTATTCTGAGCAAAGAGTTCCTGAAAATTTCCGACGTCGGGCTTGGCCCCATCGCTGACAAACACTTCGTCGGCACCAAGGTTCACGCCGCGCGCCTTGTAGTCATACGGCACAATAATATCACGCAAAAAGGCATAGCCCTGCTCCGGGCCATATCCGTGAAAGTGGGCGGCATCGCCCATTTCATCCACAGCCTTGTGCAGGGCGTTGACAACGGCTGGCACAAGGGGGCGCGTAACGTCGCCTATACCCAGGCTGATGACGCGTTTGTCAGGGTTGGCTTCTTTGAAGGTGCCCACCTTGCGGGCAATATCAGCAAAAAGGTAATTGCTCTGCAACTTGAGAAAATTACTGTTTACGGTAGTCATGTCAGTCCTTTGCGATCAGATATAATATTCGCCGGCAAACACGGTCACAGCGCTGCCAGTCATGTGTACATGGTTACTGCTTTCATCCCAGTGGATTTGCAGGGTGCCGCCTTTAAGCTCAACATCCACGTCGCGGCCAGTATAGCCATTGAGAACGCAGGCAACGGCCACGGCGCATGCGCCAGTGCCGCAGGCAAGGGTTTCTCCTGCACCACGCTCCCACACGCGCATACGTACCCTGGTGGATGAAATAACCTCAACAAATTCCGTATTGGTGCGCTTGGGGAACAGGGGGTGGCGTTCAAACTTAGGGCCAATGCGGGGCAAATCCAGATCGTCAATGCCCTTCATAAAAATGACGGCATGCGGATTTCCCATTGATACGGCGGTAATTTCGTACAACTGACCATCCACATCCACGGGATGCGCCACAAATCGTTGTGGTCCACCGTCTGTTGATGCTTCTGTAAGCACGGGAATTTTTGCGGGGGTAAGCTCGGGTTCACCCATATCAACCGTTGCGCCACGAACTTCGCCAGCTTCAAATAACAGGCGAACAACTTTGACGCCTGCGCCGGTTTCAACCGTGATCACCTCTTTGACCTGGATGCCGTGATCGTACACATATTTGCCCACACAGCGAACCGCGTTGCCGCACATTTCAGCTTCAGAGCCGTCTGCATTGAACATGCGCATCCGCACATCAGCAGCAGCGGATGGCAAAATAAGCACAAGTCCGTCAGAGCCGACACCAAAGTGGCGGTCACTTATTTTGCGGGCAAGCTCGCTGGGGCTGTCGACGCGCGCTTCAAAGCCATTCACATAGACATAATCATTGCCGATGCCCTGCATCTTCGTAAAGCGCAATGTGGCAGCCATATAATTCTCCTTTCCTCACCAAAGGCCAACAAGCCTCTAAAAAACATCATTGAGTATATATTGAGTAAACAACCTATTCTGATTCAAAATAAAAGTAAACACAGATGTCCTTGTGTATAACCGTAAAAGGCGGAGAGCCGCCAGACTCTCCGCCTTGTGGCCACAGGCCTTCGCCGTCCGTTGCGGCGAACGGCGAGGCCCGTGGCTCCCTGCGGACTTGCCGCAGGGGCTGACAGCAGAGAGGCCACCTTCCCCCCCGGGATGAGACACCTGCTATCAACTTTTAAACGTACGCTACGTGTAACTGACCTCCACAAATTGTATGCGTACAAAACTAAAAATATCCTAAAAATATCTGAAAAAGCGCACTGTTGAGGTACTGTGTGCTTAAAAGTGGTTGCCGATGGCAACCCCGTTTGCGTAAAAAACTTCGTGTAACACATGAGGTGAAAGTTTTAGGGCGTGGGAGAGGATCTCCTTTTTCAAAAGGGTCCCTCCCCCACAAAACTCTTCAAAATTACATTTAATGCACCCACATGAGTTCCGCGTACTTGGGCAGCACCCACAGGTTGTCGTCCACAATGCTTTCAAGGGCATCGGCGTGCTCCCGGCACTGACTCATGGCCACAAGAATGCAGTCGTGCGCCACCTTGGCTTCTTCAAGGGCACCTACGGTGCTATGGGCTTTGGCAACAGCCTCATGAAGATCGGCAACACCCTTTTGCAGAGCAGCGATATGCCCGCGCAGGGTATTGAAGTATGCTTCTTCAACATCCGCCCCCTTTTCATCCATAACGGCCCTGGTTTTAATGACCACATCAGCGGCACGGGCCTGGGCTTCAATGCACTGCGGCAGTACGGATGTACGCAGCATGTCGAGCATCAACTTGCCTTCAATGCATATGGTTTTGCAGTAGCTTTCGAGCAGTATTTCCTGACGCGAAATCATTTCGCGTTCAGTAAGGATGCCGTGACGCAAAAAGACGTTCATGACATCAGGGTCGCTGTAGTGCTCAAGAGCCGTCACAGTATTTTTGTGGTTGGGCAGACCGCGACGAGCGGCTTCTACTGCCCAGGATTCTGCATAGCCGTTGCCATTGAAGACCACTGGCATGTGTTCTTTAAACAGGCGGGGAAGCAGTTGCTGCAAGGCCGAATTCAGATCGGCACCAGCAGAAACGGAAGCCTCAAGCTCGGTGGCGATGTCATCCAAAGCGCAAGCCACGGCGGCATTAAGCACAATGTTTACTGGGGCTACCGATTGTGAAGAGCCCACTGCGCGGAATTCAAACTTGTTGCCCGTGAAGGCAAAGGGGCTTGTACGGTTGCGGTCGGCAAGATCAACAGGCAGTGGTGGCAGGGTTGAAACCCCCACTTCCATAAAACCGCTTTTTTTGTTTTTGGAACCACGGCCATTATTGATGCCTTCAAGAACATCGGTCAGCTGTTCGCCAAGGTAAACAGACAGGATGGCAGGCGGCGCTTCGTTGGCACCAAGGCGGTGGTCGTTGCCAGCCCCCACGGTACCAAGGCGCAGGGCTGTGCTGTGCTTGTGCACCGCACGCAGAACGGCGGCCAAAAAGACCAGGAACTGCGCATTGTCCTGCGGGGTGGTGCCGGGATTAAGCAGGTTCTGGCCGTCAGAGTCGCTCATGGACCAGTTATTATGCTTGCCGCTTCCGTTCACTCCGGCAAAGGGTTTTTCGTGTAACAGACACACAAAGCCGTGCCTGCCAGCCAAGTGGCGCATCATGTTCATGGCCAGCATGTTGTGGTCGCAGGCGATATTGGCTTCTTCGTACACAGGGGCAAGCTCAAACTGCCCAGGGGCCACCTCATTATGCCTGGTTTTGGCGGGAATACCCAGAGCCAGCAGTTCGTTTTCCACATCCTGCATGAAGCTCATGACACGGCCTGGGATTGCGCCAAAGTAATGGTCTTCCATTTCCTGCCCCTTGGGTGACGGAGCCCCCAGGAGCGTACGGCCTGCCAGCAGTAAATCGGGACGCAGTGCGGCCAGATTTTTATCAACCAGAAAATACTCCTGTTCCGGCCCGACCATTGCGCGCACATAGGCGGCGGATTCGTTGCCGAAAAGGCGCAGTATGCGCAGGGCTTGCCGTGACAAAGCAGAAATGGAGCGCAGCAAGGGAATTTTGCGGTCCAGCGCTTCGCCAGAATAGGAGTAAAAGTACGTGGGAATATGCAACGTCGCCCCATAGGGAGCATGTATTATGAATACGGGAACAGAAGGGTCCCACGCTGTGTAGCCACGTGCTTCAAAGGTCGAGCGAATGCCACCGGACGGAAAGGAAGAAGCGTCAGGCTCACCACTGATAAGCATTTTTCCTGAAAACTCGCTGATAACCTGGCCGTCTGCCGTGGGCGACAGAAAGGCATCATGTTTTTCGGCCGTAAGACCCGTCATGGGGTGAAACCAGTGGGTATAGTGGGTTGCTCCGTTCTCAATGGCCCAGTCCTTCATGGCATTGGCCACCACATCGGCAATGTCCGGGTTCAGGCGTTCCCCATCGCGAATAGTCTTGGCCAGCTTACGGTATACGTCTTTGGGCAGGCGCTTGCGCATGGTGGCGAGGCCAAATACATAGCGTCCAAAGCCTTCCTCCACGTTGCAGCCTGTGCCCTCCTTGCTGGTGGGCACCACGGGGGGCGTACTAATAGCCTTGAACAAAGCTTTTTTACGGGGGGAACTCATATACCTTCTCCTTTATCCTTTGAATAATATTTACTGCCAGCGGAGGGGGCGCTGTTACAGCGCAGCATCACCACGTTCACCTGTGCGGATACGAATGGCATCCTCCACATTACTGATGAAAATCTTTCCATCCCCAACCTGGCCCGTTCGTGCTGTAGCTACTACTGTATTGATTACAGATTCAACCATGTCGTCATGCAGTACGATTTCAATTTTTACTTTTGGCAGGCAGTCTACCTGCATAATGTTGCCCCTGTACACTTCAGTGTGCCCGTGTTGGCGTCCGAATCCTTTGATTTCAGTATAGTTAAGGCCGTGAATGCCCTTCTCTGAAAGCATATCCCTGACCTTCTCAAACAAGCCGGGCCGGATGATGATTTCGATCTTCTTCATACTGCTGTTCCTTTTCATACGGCGAGGCTACAGGTTGTAGCCGCGTTCGTTATGTTCGCCCAGATCAAGACCGGTAAATTCTTCTTCAGGTGCCACACGCAGACCCACAAGGGCATTTACCACGTAAAGGATGACCCGCGTGGCGATGTATACGAAGGCCCACGTGGCGACGATGGACACCAGCTGGATCCACACCTGACCGGGGTTGCCGTAAAAAAGACCGTCCACATTGTTGATGGCGGCACTGGCGAAAAGACCCGTGGCAAGCGCACCCCAGGTGCCCCCAAGGCCGTGGATACCAACGACATCAAGGGCATCGTCATAGCCAAGCCTGCCCTTCATGAACACGCCGCCGTAGCATACGAGGCCACCAATAAAACCGATGAGCATGGCAGGCAAAATTTCAACAAAACCGGCTCCAGGAGTGATGGCAACAAGGCCTGCCAGCGCACCAGAAATTGCGCCAAGGCTTGTGGGCTTGCCCGTGTGCTTCCATTCAATGAGCAGCCAGCCAAGAATGCCGCAGGCCGAAGCCATGTGGGTCGTCACCAGCGCCTGACCGGCAAGGGAACCGGCAGCAAGGGCGCTGCCCGCGTTGAAACCAAACCAGCCGAACCAGAGGATGCCGCCGCCAAGCAGGGTCAGGGGCAAGCTGTGTGGAGAATGCTGCATGCCCGTGGAAAGCCGGGGGCCGAGAGCCTGGGCGCAGGCCAGGGCAGCCGCGCCGGAAGACATGTGCACAACAGCCCCACCAGCAAAGTCGAGCGCCCCCATCTGCCCCATCCAACCGCCGCCCCAGACCCAGTGGGCCATAGGCGAATAAACGCATATGAGCCAAAGACCGGAGAAAAGCAGCATGGCAGAAAAGCGGATACGCTCAGCATATGCGCCCGAAATCAGCGCAACGGTGAGCACCGCAAACATGCACTGAAAGCCCATAAATACAGTGTGTGGAAGCTGGGGAGCCATTGGGGCGGGTTCGCCGCCGACACCTTTCAAAAAAAGAAAGTCGAGGTTGCCAATAACACCGCCAACGTCACCGCCAAAAGCCAGGGTGTAGCCTGCAAAGGCCCAAAGAACTGAAATGAGCCCCAATGAGGCGTAGCTGTGCATGTGGGTAGAAAGCACGTTGCGTGCGCGAACCAAACCGCCATAAAAGAGAGCCAGGGCCGGGGTCATGAGCATGACCATAGTGGCACAAATAATGATAAATGCAGTATCAGAGGCGTTCATACAGGCATCCTTGATCGTGACACCTTGAGCCATCAGCGTTTTTGCCAATGAAACAGTGGTGTGTCGTGTTGACCGTACCTCTTCTGCGGGCCGGCGCCAGACCCGCCACAACGACACCGCGTCGTTGCCAGTACATACCCACACAGGCATTATCTGTGCCAAAGCAGAACGCAGCTGTTTATAAAAAATAACATACTATTATATTTATAGTTTTTAGTTCATTGCCGAGTGCTTAAAAGCGTGCCCCCCCTTTGCGTCAGCGTATTTATTACATTTTGGTTGAAATGTTTTTGGACCATGAAGGTTTATATAATAACTTTTTGCACTAGTACGATAAAAAATAATAATTTTAGTACGTTATCTATTTTTTAAAAAAATATACAATTTTGTCGATTTTTATTGATAAATGCTCTTCTAACTGCCTTTATAACTAAAAAACCTGAAACAGCGGTTTGTTTCAGGTGAAGTTGCTGGTACGGTCTGACAGCAAAAAAAAGCTACAATATTGTTGATTGCTTTTTTTGCACCGATTGGGGCTCAAAGTCGATTGCTAGTTTTTAAAACACAGGCGTGCTGCAAAAACTCGAATACCAAGGGCTATGACAAAGATGAGGGGTAAAACGACAGGGTGAACGCTATGGGTATGGGTAACAACCGGTAAAAAAAGCCTGCCCTCCCCCACTACTGCGGGGCTTGGGGCAGGCTTGCTTAACTCACTGCTACTGAAACGGTATGGGACGGGGTTGGGCCTCTGCGTTAGGGAGTTCGGCGCAGAGGTTTTGGCAAATCTGCTATATGCGTTCTCGTCTAAGGCGAAAATCTTTGTAGCTGATGCCGTATTTTTTCATGCGCAAGGCCATTATTCTTTCTGTCAGGCCAAGACTGGCGGCGGCTTTGCCCATTTGCCCCTGGCTGAATTCAAGAGCCTCTACAATAGAAGCCCGCTCCAGTTCATCCAGTTGGTCCTGCAAGGTGCCGGAAAAACCGGGGCGCAGTGCGCAGACGCTTTCTCCATCCACGTTGGTGCAGTGAATGCCATGCAGGGCCGGGGGCAGGTGCTGCGGCAGGACAAGACCTTCACGGCCCAGAAGCAGCACTGCCCTTTCCATAACATTTTCAAGTTCGCGAATGTTTCCGGGCCAGGCATAGCGTTGCAGCATGTCCATAACGGCCAGGGAAAGGCGTACGTTTTCGCGCCCGTTGGTCTGCGCAAATTTTTTTATAAAGTGGTTGGCAAGCGGCAGAATATCTTCTGGACGACCACGCAACGGTGGAAGATATATGGGAAAAACATTGAGGCGGTAAAAAAGGTCACGCCGAAAACCTTCCTGATTAACCATGTGTTCAAGGTTACGGTTGGTCGCGGTAATAAAACGCACGTCCACATAATGCGTGTCCATACCACCCAGGCGTTCAAAAGCTCTTTCCTGCAAAACGCGTAGAAGCTTGGCCTGCGTCATAAGTGAGAGCTCACCCACTTCATCCAGAAAAAGCGTGCCGCCATTGGCCAGCTCAAAGCGCCCTTTGCGTGTGGCGTTGGCCCCTGTAAACGCGCCGCGCTCATGGCCAAACAGCTCACTTTCAATAAGATTTTCTGGCAACGCGGCACAGTTGAGTGAAATGAAGGGCTTATTGGTTCGGGTGCTGCCCGCGTGTATGGCGCGTGCCACCAGTTCTTTGCCTGTGCCGGATTCACCCTGTAAAAAAACCGTGGTGACAGACGGTGCCACCTGAGCAATCTGCGCGTAAACTTTTTGCATTCCTTCAGAATTGCCTACAAACCCTCTTGGCCGTAAGGGCGAAGACGTGTCTTCATCCATGCGCCCCTGTGTTTCCAGGGCAGCGTGCCCAAGCAGTGTGGAAACTACCGTAAGAAGGCGCAATTCGTCTTCTAGCGTGGCATTGTCCACAAGCAGGTGGTCCACAGACAGCGCCCCCACAACCTGATCGTTAAGACGGATGGGCACACAGAGAAAGGAAATGTCCTCCTTGCCCAGATCCCGCGACCGGGTACGGTTGAGGAACAGCGGCTCCTCGGACACATTGGATATGTACATGGGGCGGCCGCTTTCAATGACCCTTCCCGTGATGCCTTCACCCCGCACATAGCGGCCGCGCCGAAGCTCTGCGGGTTTGAGGCCGTAGGCTGCTTCAGTTCTTATTTCACCGCTGTGGGGAGATATAAGGGTGATGGCCCCACGCATCATATGGAGCTGATCCGCCATAAGCGA
>JAQVZK010000049.1:9722-10716 GCA_028708195.1 Desulfovibrio sp. | reverse complement strand
GTTTGACAATACCAGCTATAAGCTGTCTGGCGGCCTGCACGGTGTCGTCGTTTCCTTCGTCCACGCCCTTTCTGAAGCTCGGACCGTGACCGTGCGCCGTGACGGCAAGCGCTATCGTCAGCATTATTCACGCGGGTTTCCGCAGGACGAACTGGTCGTTATTGGGGAAGGTGTTGAAGGCCACGGCACCACCGTGCGCTTCAAACCTGATGAAGAAATATTTGAAGTCTCTGAATTTTCATACGATACGCTCAAAAAGCGCTTTGAAGAGCTGGCCTATCTCAACAAGGGCCTGACCATCGAATGCATTGACGAGCGCATCGGCGAAACCCACGTTTTTCATGCAGAAGGCGGCATTCGCCAGTTTGTGGGTGATCTCAATTCCGGTGAGCAGGGCATTCATCCCATTATTTTTGGTGAAGGCTTTGTCGAGAGCGTAACTGTTGACTTCGCCCTGCAGTACAATGCCGGGTACAAGGAAAATATCCTTACCTTTGCCAACAATATCCGCACCAAGGAAGGCGGCACCCACCTTGTGGGGTTTCGCACGGCCCTGACCCGCGCCATTAACGGCTATATCAAGGGCCAGGCCGACCTTGTCAAAAAGATGAAGAACACCAGTTTGTCTGGTGACGACGTGCGCGAAGGTCTCACGGCTGTTGTCAGCGTCAAGCTGCCCCAGCCGCAGTTTGAAGGGCAGACCAAGACCAAACTTGGCAACAGCGAAATCGCCGGTATTGTGGCAGGCGTCATTTATGACCGCCTTACTGTGTATTTTGAGGAGAATCCCAAGGATATCCGTCTCATCATCGACAAGGCCGTGGACGCCGCCCGCGCCCGTGACGCCGCCCGCCGCGCCAAGGAACTGGTACGCCGCAAGGGCGCGCTTTCAGACAACTCGCTGCCCGGCAAACTGGCTGACTGCCAGAGCAAGGACCCTGTGGAATCCGAACTCTTCATCGTGGAAGGTGACTCGGCAGGCGGTTCGGCCAAG
>JAQVZK010000049.1:0-9712 GCA_028708195.1 Desulfovibrio sp. | reverse complement strand
AACTCAAAAAATCAGGCCATTTTGCCCCTGCGCGGCAAGATTTTGAATACCGAGCGCACCCGCTTTGACAAAATGCTGGCCAACAAGGAAGTAAAAAACCTTATTACGGCTATGGGCGCTGGTATTGGTGAGGAAGATACCGACCTCGACAAGCTGCGTTACCACAAAATCATCATCATGACCGACGCTGACGTGGACGGAGCGCACATCCGCACTCTGCTGCTGACCTTCTTTTTCCGTCAGTATCAGGAGATGGTGGAACGTGGCTTTGTCTACATTGCCCAGCCCCCGCTGTACCGGGCGCACAACTCGCGCATGGAAAAATTCATTAAGGACGACGCGGAGCTCAACGCCTTTTTGCTTTCGCGCGTAAGCGAAGACGTGACCATTCTTGCCAGCAACGGCAAGGAATATACGGGTACGGATCTTACCGGGCTTGTGGAGCGCCTTGAGGCCATTGAAGGGCGGCTTAAAGACGCTGAGATGAGCGGTATTCCGCGTGATCTCTTTTTGGGCCTGAGCACGTATCCCACGCAAATTGATCCAGCCATGTTTGAGAGACAGGACACCGGCCTTACAGACTGGCTCAATGAGCACGGTTATATGCTGACCCTTGAGCGTGAAAAGAATGAAGACGAAGAAGAACGCATGTTTGCCGTGTTTGAAAATACCGGCGGCCACCAGACCCGGCGTGGTATGGAATTCTTTGCTTCGCGTCTGTACCGCGTGACCTGGCAGTTTTTTGCCGATTTGCGTGAAGAATGCGGCAGCCTTGATTTAAGCATTCGCCGCAAAGACGGCGAAGTGCCCGCTGAAAGCCTTGCCGATCTGGTACGCATGGTGCTGGACGAAGCCCGCAGGGGCATCAACATCCAGCGCTACAAGGGTCTTGGCGAAATGAACCCCGAACAGCTCTGGGTTACAACAATGAACCCGGAGAACCGCATTCTTTTGCAGGTTTCTGTAGAAGACGCCAATGAGGCCTCGGACGCCTTTGTGGAACTTATGGGCGACCGGGTCGAACCGCGCCGCGAGTTCATCGAGCGTAACGCCCTGGCTGTTCACGATCTGGATATTTAAGGAACAGCACGCTGAAGGAATAACAAGCTGAAAGCCTGTGTTGAGGCAGAGACCCCATATTGAACCGGAGTCTCTTTTTCATCCTTTCGGCAGATATTTATTTTGTGATGCGAGAGCATTAGCCGTCAACCGGCTGTTTTCGCAAGTAACATTTGTAAAGGGGAGTGGGGCTTTGTGCCCCTGGCCGCCAGGGGCGGTCAGCCATCCCCTCAAAAAAAGCAGTGAGGCCCGCAGTGGCAGAAACGCAGCAGCCGCAGATAAGCATAGAAACAGAGCTTCGCAAGTCGTATCTGGAGTATTCCCTTTCGGTTATCATAGGGCGCGCCATCCCCGACGCGCGCGACGGTCTGAAGCCCGTGCACAGGCGCATCATGTTTGCCCAGTACGAGCTTGCCAACAACTATAACCGTCCGCATAAAAAATCCGCCCGTGTCGTCGGTGACGTTATCGGTAAATACCACCCCCACGGCGATTCGGCTGTGTATGACGCCCTGGTGCGTATGGCGCAGGAATTTTCCATGCGTGATCCACTGGTGGACGGGCAGGGCAACTTTGGCTCCATCGACGGCGACGCCCCGGCGGCCATGCGTTACACCGAAGTGCGCATGTCCAAGCTGGCCCAGGAATTTCTGGGCGATCTGGACAAAAACACCGTAGATTTTCGGCCCAACTACGACAATACCTTGCAGGAACCAACGGTTATGCCCAGCAAGGTGCCCAACCTGCTGGTCAACGGCAGTTCGGGTATCGCCGTTGGTATGGCCACCAATATTCCGCCCCATAACCTCGGCGAACTGTGCGATGCCCTGCAGGTGCTGCTGGACAATCCCCAGTGCAGCGTCGACGACCTGATGGAGCATGTGAAAGGGCCGGACTTTCCCACCAGCGGCTTTGTCTATGCCGGCAAAGGGCTTTACGACGCCTACCATACCGGGCGCGGTACCGTGAAGGTACGCGGCCGGATGGAAATTGAAGACCGCAAGAAGGGCGCGCAGTCCATTGTTATCAGAGAAATCCCCTACGGGCTCAACAAGTCTTCGCTGGTTGAAAAAATCGCGGCTTTGGTCAATGACCGCAAAATTGACGGTATCACCGACTTGCGCGATGAATCTGACCGTAAGGGCATCCGCGTGGTTATTGACCTCAAGCGCGGCACCATCCCCGAGATTGTCATCAACGGTCTGTACAAGTTCACACCGCTTGAAACGAGCTTTGGCATCAATATGCTGGCCGTGCTGGACAACCGCCCGCAACTGTTGAACCTCAAGTCGGCCCTGACCTGCTTTGTGGACCACAGACGCGAGGTGGTCATTCGCCGCACGCGCTATGATCTTGAAAAAGCCGAGGCCCGTGCCCATATTCTTGAAGGCCTGCGCGTTGCTATTGACAATATTGACGAGGTCGTGGCCCTTATCCGGGCGTCTGCCAATCCGGAAGAAGCCCGTGGCGCCCTCATGAAGCGCTTTGAATTTACTGAAATTCAGGCCAAGGCCATTCTTGAGATGCGCCTGCAGCGCCTCACGGGCCTGCAGCGCGACGAGCTTATGTCCGAATACAAGGATTTGCTGCAGAAGATTGAATTCTTCCGCTCCATTCTTGAAAATTCTGAAGTACTGCGCAACGAACTCAGGCGTGAGGTCAGCGAGATCCGTGATACTTTTGCGACCCCCCGGCGCACCGAGGTCTTGCGCGAAGCGCTGACGGATATAGATATAGAAGACCTCATTCCTGATGAAGAAGTGGTCATCACCCTGTCGCGCCGTGGCTACATGAAGCGCACCGGCCTTGAAAACTATCAGCAGCAGAAACGTGGCGGCAAGGGTATTGCGGCCCTGCACACCTCCGATGACGACTATGTGCAGGAATTTTTGACCACGACCAACCATCAGTACCTCTGCCTCTTCACCAACAAGGGGCGCATGCACCAGCTCAAGGTGCATCAGGTGCCTGAAGGCAGCCGTACGGCCAAGGGTGTGCACATCAACAACCTGCTGCCCCTCGAGGAAAACGAGTGGGTCACCACGGTGCTGGCCCTGCGCGAATTTGCCGAAGACAAGTTTTTTATGTTTGTCACCAAGCGCGGCATGGTCAAGCGCTCCTCGGCCTCACTCTACGCACGCTGCCGTAAAACGGGCCTCATGGCCGTGGGCCTGCGTGAAGACGACGAACTCGTGGTGGTGCGGCCCATCCGCGACGACAGCCATATAGTGCTGGCCACGGCAGACGGTATTGCCATCCGCTTCTCCTGCCGTGATGTGCGGCCTATGGGCCGTGTGGCCACGGGCGTCAAGGGCATTGCCCTGCGCAGGCAGGATTTTGTGGTAGCTGGCGTTACTATGAAAGAAACGGACCTGACCACCGAAATCATGTCCATTTCTGCCAACGGCTACGGCAAGCGCACCAGTGTCGAGCTGTACCGCCTGCAATCACGCGGCGGCAAGGGCATCATCAACTTCAAGGTCACGGGCAAGACCGGGCCTGTGGTCGGTGCCATGCCCGTGCGCGATAATGACGGGCTTATTCTGCTGACATCGGCCAACAAGATCGTGCGTATCAGCGTGGACGATGTGCGTACCAAGGGCCGGGCCACTATGGGCGTCATGCTGGTGCGTCTGGACGAGGGCGGCCATGTGGTGGGCTTTGACCGGGTGGACGAAGGCGGGCAGACGGGCCATCACGTCAACGAAGATGATGTTGACGACGCTTTGCCTGTTGATGGTGCAGCCTCCACGGCTGTAAGTGATGCCCATCCCACGCAGAATGACGAAGGATCTGATGGCGGGCCGGATACTGATGAACACAATGACCAACAGCAGGACGACGCCTGATAAGGGCCTGCATAATGTTTTTCATTGCTGAAAAACAGGTTTTCAGGGGGGCGGTAGTGCCCCCCTGTTCGCCCGCAAGCGTGGGCTATGCTGGCCCGGCATCTGTCGGGCAGTGGGCCAGTTTGTTCGCAAGTGCGCGGGGATTTGCCCTGGGCGTGCTCTGTTGTCTGTGCTTTGGGCTTGCTGGCTGCGAAGGTACGGGCCTCAAGGGCGATGACCTTTCCCAGGCGCAAGAAGCGGTTTCGCAAAGGCAATGGTCCCTTGCCGAAAGGCTGCTTGAGCGTTATTTGCGTGAGGCACAGGACACTCAGGACGCGGACAGCAGGTGGGAAGCCTGGCAGCAGTTGCTTGTGGTGGTCAATGCCGCAGGGCAGGAGCCACGGGCAAGCCTTGAGTATCTTGAAACCATGCTTGAAGAATATATGGATGACGATGCACGCAGCGCCGTCATCCTGCAACGCATGGCAGAAGTGAATGAAAGCCTGCACCGCTTTGAGCGTTCCGTGGATATCTGGAACGCCTATATAGGCCTTGGCGGGCTCAGTTTGCAGCAGGTGCTTGAGGGGTACCGGCGTCTGGCGGCCATGCAGTTCAGCCTGCGCCGGTTTGACGCGGGCGAGGATACCTTGCAGCTGTGTCTGGCCCTGCCACTGGCAGACCACGACAAGATAATGTGCATGTATGATCTGGCAGACCAGAACATGGCCAGAGAACGCTGGCAGGATGTGGCCGACCTCTCGCAGCAGATACTGGACAGCGACCCTGACCAGACTGTACGCGGGATGGCCGGGTATCTGATGGCAGACGCTCTTGAGCAACTGGGCAAGGGCAGTGAAGCATTAAAACAGTTTGAACTGGCACGCGACGCATACCCCAATCCGTCGGTCATCGACAATCGCATTGCGCATCTGCGCAAAAAACTGAAGAAGTAAGGCTTATGATTAAGCACGAATGCGGTGTTTTTGGCATTTATGACCATGATGAGGCTGCCCGTCTGGCCTACTTCGGTCTTTACGCCCAGCAACACCGGGGGCAGGAGAGCGCGGGTATAGTCACCTTTGATTCTGACGGCGTGTACGAGCACAAGGGCATGGGTCTTGTGCCCGACGTCTTCACTGAAGACAGCCTGCAAAGCCTCAAGGGGCGCAACGCTGTGGGGCATGTGCGCTATTCTACCACCGGCAAGTCTTCGGCCAACAACGCCCAGCCCTTTCTTACCAATTACAAGGGCAGGTCCATAGCGTTGGCTCACAACGGCAACCTGGTCAACGCCGGGCAACTGCGCGAAGATCTGGAAGACGAAGGGGCCATTTTTTCCACCAGCAATGACACAGAAGTGTTCATGCACCTTTTGGTGCGCGCCCTGCGCCACAATGACCTGCCAGGCGCCGTCAAGGAAGCCTGCTACAGGGTGCGCGGCGCCTACTGCCTGCTGGTCATGATGGACGGCATCCTTGTGGCTGTGCGCGACCCCCACGGCTTTCACCCTCTGGCATTGGGCCGCATGAACGGCAGCACCGTGTTTGCTTCCGAAACCTGCGCCTTTGATCTGCTGGAGGCGGAGTTTGTGCGCTCGGTGGCGCCTGGCGAAGTGGTGGTTGTGGATGAGGGCGGTGTGCGTAGTGAAACCCTCATTCAGCCCATACCCGAAAAATCGGCCCAGTGTATTTTTGAGCTGGTCTATTTTGCCCGGCCCGACTCCTATATTTTTGACGAGCAGGTCTACCTCTGCCGCAAAAAAATGGGCAGCAATCTGGCAAAAGAATCCACGCCCGACGTGGATTTTGTCATGCCCTTTCCCGACTCGGGCATCTACCCGGCCCTTGGGTTTGCCCACACTTCAGGCCTGCCCTATGAGCACGCCATGATACGCAACCACTATGTGGGGCGTACCTTTATTCAGCCAACGCAAAGCATGCGCAGTTTCGGTGTGCGGGTGAAGATCAATCCCGTGCGCGAAATGATTGAAGGCAAGCGCATCTGCATCATTGACGACAGCATCGTACGCGGCACCACCATGATGACCCGCGTGAAAAAACTGCGCGAACTGGGGGCCAAGGAGGTGCATATCCGCATTTCTTCGCCGCCGGTAATCTCTCCCTGCTATTACGGCATTGATTTTTCTTCGCGGGGCGAACTCATCGCCGCGCAGAACAATCTGGCCGAAATAACGCAAAAACTGGATGTGGATTCGCTGCATTATCTCAGTATTGAAGGCTTGCTTGGTTCCGTATCGCAGCCGCACAACTACTGCATGGCCTGTTTCACAGGAAACTATCCCGTGCCCTGCGACGACTGCGGCGGCAAGTTTAAGCTTGAAGGCTCCTGCGGTTCACGCTAATTTCTGGCCCCGGCCAGGAGGCCAAAAAAGCGCCCGAACAAGGGCTCCATTGAGGAATACATGAGCATCGCACGCATCAAGGGTTTTGCGGATATGTTTCCGCCGGACAGCCAGATTTTCACCCGCATTGAAAATACGGCGCGCACAGTTTTCAGCCGCTATGGGTTTGTGGAACTGCGTACTCCCATTATGGAATTTACAGAGCTTTTTCAACGCTCCATCGGTGAAGAAACCGATGTGGTGCAAAAAGAAATGTATACCTTCGCTGACCGCAAAAGCAGGTCGCTCACCCTGCGGCCAGAGGCCACGGCGGGCGTCATGCGGGCCTATATTGAAAGCGGCCTTGCCAATAGGGAGGCTGTAAGCCGTCTCTTCACCACAGGGCCCATGTTTCGCTATGAGCGCCCCCAGAAGGGCCGCATGCGGCAGTTCCACCAGATAAACTGCGAATGTCTCGGTTCTCACAGCCCCTATGCCGATGCCGATCTCATCAGCATGTTGCTGCGTTTTCTGGACGCCCTGGGCCTTACGGACCTGACCCTCAAGGTCAATTCCCTTGGCTGCGGCGAATGCCGCCCCAAGTTCAAAGAAGCGCTGCTGGCCTATCTGCAAACTGTAGACAGCGCCGCCCTCTGCCCGGACTGTGCCCGCAGGGTAAATACCAACCCCTTGCGCGTGCTGGACTGCAAGCAGCCCGGCTGCCGCGCCATCACCGATGCGGCCCCCAAGTTGCTTGACTATAACTGCCCTGACTGCAAAAGCCATTTTGACACGGTGCTCAACCTGCTTGACGGCGAAAAACTGACCTATGAGCTTGACCACAGGCTGGTGCGCGGGCTCGATTATTACTGCCGCACCACCTTTGAGGTTGTGAGCGGCAGCATCGGCGCGCAGGCGGCTGTGGCGGGCGGTGGCCGTTATGACGGCCTTGTGAAGAGTCTTGGCGGCCCTGACACCCCCGGTGTGGGATTTGCCGCAGGTATGGAGCGTCTGGCCCTCATGATGGGCGAAGGCAACCCCGACCCGGCAGACTTTTACCTTGTGGGTATGGATGCCGAAAGCAGAACGCAGGGCTATGCTCTGGCCCAGAGCCTGCGCGGCGCGGGCCTCAGGGGTGAAATGAATTTCAGCGAAGGCGGCTTCAAGAGCCTTATGCGCCAGGCGGGCAAGTCTGGCGCGCGCTATTGCCTTATCATTGGGCCCGATGAAGCGGCCCAGAACACAGTGGTTATAAAAAATCTGGAAAGCGGAGAGCAGACAGCCGTGCCGCAGTCCGGGGCACTACACTTTTTGCAAACGGGAACCAACTAACATGACTGAAGAAAGCCAAATGGCCGGGCAAACGCCCGCGCAAGGCCAGGACGTGCAGCAGGAGCATCAGAAGTATATCACCGACCTTGGGCAGTGGCAGCGCAGCCATAGCTGCGGTGAATTGACACTGGCCAATGACGGGCAGGAAATCTGCCTCATGGGCTGGGTGCAGTACCGGCGCGACCACGGCGGGCTCATCTTTGTGGATTTGCGTGACCGTATGGGCCTGACCCAGGTGGTCTTCAGTCCTGATGCGGCCCCCAAGGCGCACGAAAATGCGCACATTTTGCGCTCGGAATACGTGCTTGCCATCAAGGGCAAGGTGCGCCCGCGCCCCGAAGGCATGATCAATCCCAATATGATCACGGGGCAGATCGAGGTGGTGGCCACTGAATGGAAGCTGCTCAATACTTCCAAAACCCCACCCTTCGCCATCGAAGATCGCTGCGATGCCGGTGAAAACCTGCGCCTGGCCTGGCGCTATCTTGACCTGCGCCGCCCGCGCATGCAGGCCAATCTGCGTCTGCGGCACAAGGTTGCCCAGAGCGTGCGCCACTATCTGGATAATGCTGATTTTGTTGAGGTTGAAACCCCAATTCTGACCAAATCCACCCCTGAGGGCGCACGAGACTTTCTCGTGCCCAGCCGTCTGAATTCTGGCGAATTCTATGCCTTGCCGCAGTCGCCGCAGATATTCAAGCAGCTGCTTATGGTGGCCGGTATGGACCGCTATTTCCAGATCGTACGCTGCTTTCGTGACGAAGATCTGCGTGCCGACCGCCAGCCCGAGTTCACCCAGGTGGACATCGAAATGAGCTTTGCGGACGAAGAAACCGTCATGGGCATGGCTGAAGGCCTTATGGCCCGCGTGTTCAAGGATGTCATGGGCATAGATATTGCCCTGCCTTTCCCGCGTATGCCTTGGGACGAAGCGATGGCCCGCTACGGCGTGGACAAGCCCGACACCCGCTTTGGGCTTGAGCTTGTGAATATCACCGAGATCGTGCGCGGCTCGGGCTTCAAGCTTTTTGCCACAGCGCCCCTGGTCAAGGGCATGAAGGTTCCCGGCGGCGAAGGTATGACCCGCAAGGAGATCGACGCCTTTACCGAATTTGTCAAAATCTACGGCGCTCAGGGTCTGGCCTGGATCAAGATCAAGGCCGACGAATGGCAGTCGCCCATTGCCAAGTTTCTCTCTGACGAGGAACGCAAGGGCATTGCCGAAGCTCTTGACCTCAAGGTGGGCGATATCGTCTTCTTCCAGGCGGGCGAACCCGGCATGGTCAATGCGGCCTTGGGCAACTTGCGCGTGCATCTGGCCCACCAACTGCACATCATCCCTGAAGACAGCTTTAATTTCCTCTGGGTTACTGATTTTCCCCTGTTTGAATACAATGACGAAGAAAAGCGCTACGTGGCCTGCCATCATCCCTTCACGGCGCCAGCCACGGGGCATATGGACCTCATGACCACTGATCCCGCCCGCGCCCGTGCCCGCGCCTATGATATGGTGCTCAACGGCAGTGAAGTGGGCGGCGGGTCCATCCGCATCCATTCTGGCGAAGTGCAGAGACGCATGTTTGAAGCCCTTGGCTTTACGCCCGAGCAGGCTGAAAGCCAGTTTGGCTTCCTCATTCAGGCGCTTGAGCAGGGTGCGCCGCCGCACGGGGGCCTTGCCTTTGGTCTTGACCGCCTTATCATGTTGCTGTCGGGCGCAAGCAGCATCCGCGACGTTATCGCCTTCCCCAAAACACAAAAGGCCACCTGCCTCATGACAGACGCCCCCTCGCCCGTGGCAGCCAAGCAACTGCGTGAACTGGGCCTGCGCCTGCGCGAACAGCCGGGCGACAAGCCCAAAACCGGCAAGCCCGGTGAAGAGGCAAAGACGGAATAACGAATGCCGGCCCCGGCCAACCGCCGGGGCTTGAGGATACCTCATGATTCTTGATATTGTTACCTACCCTGACCCGCGCCTCAAAGAGGTGTGCGAGCCTGTGGGCGAAGTGACGGAAGAAATCCGCCAGCTTGCCGCCGACATGCTCGAAACCATGTATGAAGCGCCCGGTGTTGGGCTTGCGGCTCCACAGGTGGGCCGTAATATACGCATGCTGGTTATGGATCCTTCGTCCCAGAAGGATGAAAGAAATCCCCG
>JAQVZK010000048.1 GCA_028708195.1 Desulfovibrio sp. | reverse complement strand
ATTTCGCTTTGGAGGAACAGCGGTAGTGCTTTCATGCCGGCAGGGTATATGCCAACAGTCCGTTTTAACTTGCCACGTTGACAGAAGGCCTTATTATTCTGGTTAAACCGAGGAAAATCATGCCCGAATTGCCAGAAGTTGAAACCGTTGCCAGAACGCTGCGCCCTCATGTGCAGGGTTGCGTTATCACCAATGCGCACGTTTTGCGCGCCACCAGCCAGCACCCATTAAGTGTTCCACTGGAGAACTTGCGCGGATGCCGCATTGAAGAAGTCGGGCGGCGTGGAAAACTGCTGCTCCTGTATCTGGACGCCTCACACGCTGAAAACGAGAAGGTGCGCACGTGTAAAGACCTGCGGCTTGCCGTGCATTTGCGCATGACTGGGCGGCTCATGACCTATGCGGCCAACACTGAGCCCGGCTCCCATACCCGTTGCGTCATTGATCTGGATGCTCCCTCGGCGGAAGGCCCGAAAAAAGCAGAAGCCCTATGCGTGGGAGAGGCCCCTGCAGCGCAAGCTGAATGCGAGCAGAGGTGTGGGGAGGATAAACCCAGTTGTGTCCATACAGGGCCGCGCCGGTTATTCTTTGATGACGTGCGCGCCTTTGGCCTCATGCTGGCAGGTACAGCCGATATTTTTGCCCGCTGGCCCTTTTGGAATGATCTTGGCCCCGAGCCGTTGACCCTGACTGAAAATAGCTTTGCCAAAAGCATTGCTGGCAAAAAATCAGCCATCAAGGCAGTGCTGCTGGATCAAAAGGTGCTGGCAGGGGTGGGTAATATCTATGCGGATGAAAGTTTGTTCGCGGCAGGCATTGACCCGCGCCGCAAGGCGGCTGACCTCACGCAAAAGCAGGCAAAACGGCTTTTGAACTGCTTGCAGGACGTGCTGTTGCTGTCCATATCTCAGTGCGGCAGTTCCATTCGCGACTACAGGGATGCCGACGGTAATGTGGGGGCCTTTCAAAATACCTTTGCCGTGTACGGACGCGGCGGGCAGCCATGCAAAAAGTGCGGCCGTCCTCTTGAAAAAGTCAAGGTTGCGGGCCGCAGTACGGTTTATTGTCCGCACTGTCAGGGGTAAGGGTTTTATTTTTTAATTCAATCGCCGTCAGGCAAGCCTCGCAAAATTAAACTGAGGTAGGCTGGAAAAAATGGGCTTCTGACGCAGCCAGTTGACCAGAAGAATTATTTAAAAACAGCACCTAGTCCTCTTTTTGCCTGGGATCTTCAGACGCTCTTTTGCTGCTTCTGGGGGCTCCTTGGCTGTTTTTCTGTCTGTCCTGCTTTGCCTCTGCCTGACGTGTTCTTTGGGTCCGTACGTGTAGGGTGGCGTTATGCGGTCCTTTACCGCCAGGCCAAATCAAGCTTATTTGCCCGTCTTTTCCTGTGAACAGCAGGGGAATGCCCGCTTTGTCCAGCCATGCCAGTACTTTTTTGCCAGGGTAGCCGTAACGGTTTTCAAAACCGCAGGCCGCAATTGCTATTTTGGGCTGCACTGCCTCATAAAATTCTGGCAAATAGCTGCTGTCTGAACCGTGGTGGGGCAGCACCAGCACCTGCGCGCGAAGATTCAGCCCCTGATCCAGCATATGCCGCAGGGTTTTGCGTTCGGCGTCTCCGGGTATGAGGGCCAGCCCCTGCCCCTGAAAGACAAGCCTTGCCACCAGAGAGGCGTTGTTGCCGTCCCATGCGTCACTGATGGCTTTGCCTGCACTGTGGACGCTGCTGCGGCGGGGGGGATGCAGGATTTTCAGTTGCAGGCCATGAACCGGGTCCCCAAGGTGCAGAACGTCCCCTTGGGCAAGAGGCTGGGCCAGATATTCTTGCCGGATTTTGTCCCAAATGTCCCCCCAACGGGTTCTGCGCTCTCTGCTGTCATGCCCGTTGTCAAAGAGCGCGCTTACCGCAAACTGCCCCATAATATGCGCCAGCCCCCCCATATGGTCCAGGTCGGGATGGCTGTTCAGCACAGCATTCAGGCGGGGTGCGTCGTTATAGAGCAGCACCGGCGCTACAATGTTTTGGCCGGGATCAAAACGCGGCGATGCGCTGCCGCCGCCGTCCAGCAACAGACGAAAATGCCCCGGCAGGCGTAGGGCGACGGCCTGGCTTTGGCCGACATCCAGTACATCCAGACGTATCTCGGGTGACAGGCGCTCTGTCAGCCGCAACATGGGCCCGGCAAAAAGCAATAGCCCTCCTGCCAGCAACAGGCGAAGTGCCGCCTTGGGCAGGGCAGGGCGTCCGGCCTTGAAAGCCAGCGCGGCGAGCAGGGCGGCAAAGGCGGGCAGAGCTGTCCAGTGCGGGCGCAGCATGGATGGGGCCGACAGATTGCCGCTTTCAGACAGCCGGTTGAGCAGGGCCACCAGCCACTGGCAAGGCAGGGCGGCCGCGTCCAGTATCAGGCGGGCTGCGGCCTCCATACCCGTTGCTGCGCACAAAAGGCCCAGAACTGAGGCTGGCAGTACAAAAAGATCGGCCACCGGCAGCCAGACCACGTTGAGGGGAAACCAGAAGCCCGCATTGCCGAAAAGCAGTATGTTGAGCGGCAGTAGGGCCACCTGTATGCAGAGAGACACGAAAAAAATACGCAAAAACGCGCGGCCCCACCACGAAAGGCGGGCACGCAGCCCACTGGCTGAAAAAGTATCTGGCTCGGGCATGATCTGCCGCAGCCAGGGCAGGCTCAACCCTATGGCGCCCACACACAGGGCAGAGAGTTGCAGCCCGGTATCAAAAACGGTCAATGGAGCGGCCACGGTGATGCACAGAAGTGCCGCGCTCAAGGCGTCGAGCGTGGTGCGTGGGCGGCCGAGGGTAAGCCACAGGGCCACCACAAAAAGCATGACCGTCGCCCGCAGAAGTGATGCCGGAGCATCCCCCAGCCACAGATAGGCCAGCGCCGGAGGCAAGGATGCCAGTATGACCCACAACGCTTTGGGCCGGTGCAGATAGATGCCGGGCCGCAGGCGGGCAAAAGCCAATACGCAGGCCAGCCCGAGCATGCCTGCCACAATGAGGTGCTGGCCTGAAAGGGCCAGGCTGTGCACAAGGGTGGCTGCGGCAAAATTGTTTAGAGTGGCCTGGTCCAGATATTGCCTGTCGCCGAAAAGCAGCGCCATCAGGATGGCCTTGCCTTGGCCAAGATCAGGACCGCCAGACTGCACCGCGGCGGCAGGTGCCCCGTGTCTGGAGTTTGAGGCGGCAGCGGACGCATCATTGGCAAGAAGCGGCAACATTTCAGGCGCAAGCGCGGTCAGAAAATCCGAGTGCAGGGTTTCGCGCCAGCGGGCTGAGCGGCTGGGTTCGCCTTGCAGGGTGGGGGCTGTGCGTTCGCCCTGCGTCCACATGCGCCAGTGCACGCCTTGAGCCGCCCACCAGAGTTCCCATTGTGATTGCCCGATGTTGGCAAATCCCTGCATGGGTATAGGGCGAAGATTGAGGCAAAGTTCTTGCCCCGGCAGGGGCCGCAAGGGCGATTTATCCCACGTTAATGCGGTGAGGCTGGACAGAGGAACAGGGGGTGGACCCTGCGCAGTGGGGGCCGTTTGCGGCCCTTTTTGTTCGTGCCCGGCAGGGATATTTTTTGCGTGGTTTGCTGCTTCAGGGGCCAGGCCAGAGAGCAGCAGCCGTAAGCGTTGGTCTGGCAAGCCCTGGCTGTCTGTGACTGTGCCGCAGACGCGCGGGCTTTTGCCCGCCTGAGCAAGCCACAGCGGCTGTTCTGGCCTGGGGAGGCTTTGTTGCCACGGGCTGCCAAAGAGTTGCCATTGCGCGGTCAGCAGCCCGGCAAGGGCCAGCATGGAGCAGAGGGCGAGGCGGGGTATGCGCCACAGGCGGCTGTCTGCCAGAATGAGAAGAAGAAAGCACAGGAGGGTCTGCTGCGGCCATACGGCAGAGGCAATGCCGCCTATCCAGAAGCAAAGGCAGGTCTGCCAGAACAGAGGGGCTTGCAGGGGCGGGTAGCGCATGCCTTTTTGTGCCCGTAAAAACCGCCGTCGGGTTGCCGCACGGCGGGTCACACATTGACTGCGTCGGTAGTAGCGACGACATCAGCGCACTTGCCTTGCTTCTGACGCTGTTTTTTGTGCGCCAACAGAGCTTGACACAGATCACGCACATATGAGCGCAACTGCCTTGCTTCTATTGCCGTTTCTAGAGCGGATTGTCTTTAAGAAAATGGTGTGCCGTAAAGGCGCTGCCGCTGAACCGAGGTTTGGGTCAGGCGCAGCCTTTAACGTGGAGAAATATAAATAAAAGTTTTAGGGGGTAGGGGTGTGGGGGAGGAGATCCTTTTACAAAAGGGTCCCTCCCCCACAAAATATTCCAATCTCAAAAAGCCCCTCCCCCCAAAAATCTGCCTTCAAAGGTGTTCACGCCAGTTCGCGGGCCATATCGCGCTCAGCGGCGCGTTTTTTGAGGCTTTCGCGGTGGTCGTGCAATTTTTTGCCACGGCCCACGGCGACTTCCACCTTGACTTTGCCCCGTTTGAGATAGAGGCGAACGGGCACCACGGTCAGGCCTTTTTGGGCAACGAGCCCGGCCAGCTTGCCAATTTCGCGCTGATGCAGCAGCAGTTTTCTGGCGCGGTCGGGTTCTTGCGGGGCGTAGCCCGCATTGGAGTAAGGGGCCACATGCAAAGAGACCAGCCAGGCTTCGCCCCGGCGAAAATCTACATAGCTATCGATAAAGTTGACCTTGCCCGCGCGAATACTTTTGACTTCGGGGCCGGTCAGCACAATGCCAGCCTCTGTGAAATCAGAAAGTTCATAGAGGTGGCGGGCCTTCTTGTTGACGGCAATGGTGGATGGTGATGTTTTTTGGCTCATGGCTGGCTGTGTGTCAAAAGGCTGGTGGTGTGAAAGGCCAGTTCCGGCCCCAAAGATTGGTGTAATTGCTCGCGAACCATACGTCTGGACGCGGCCACATCAGTGCTCATGAGCACGCTGTGGGCCAGTTCCATGCAGGTTTCGGCACTGAGCTGGCGGATAAGATGCTTCAAGCCCGGCACAAAGCGCGGGGCCGCGGATATGGTATCTACCCCCATGCCCAGCAAGAGGGCCATGCCCAAGGGGTCTGAGGCCAGTTCGCCGCAGACAGAAACACCTATGCCTTCGCGGTGGGCTGCGTCAATAATATGTTTGAGCGAACGCACCACAGCGGGGTGCAGTGGCTCGTTAAGGTACGCCACATGGCGGTTGTTGCGGTCAATGCCCATAATATAATGTATAAGATCATTTGTGCCAATGCTGAAAAAATCGCATTCCCTGGCAAGGGCGTCACAAATGAGGGCCGCCGCCGGTGTTTCTATCATGATACCCAGAGGAAGCACGGGCGCGTGCGGCAGGTTTTGCGCGGCCAACTCCTGATGTATTTCCTGTATGATACGACGAACTTGCTGTACTTCGTCCAGGCCGGAAACCATAGGCAGCATGATGGCCACGTTGCCGTGCACCCCGGACCGCATCAGTGCCCGCAGTTGGGTGCGAAAAAGCCCCTGATGGCGCAGGCAAAAACGTATGCCGCGCAGCCCCAGTGCGGGGTTTGGCTCCTTGAGCGCAGCCTGGGCGTGCATCATTTTATCCGCGCCCACATCAAGGGTACGAAATACAACGCGCTCGGGAGAAATTTTGTGGGCTATGGCGGAGTATTCGGCCAACAGCTCTTCCTCGCCGGGCAGGCGGCCCTTGAGGTAGGCGAATTCCGTACGGTACAGGCCAACGCCGTCGGCACCGCTGCGCGGTATGGCGGCAACTTCTTCACTGCTTTCGAGGTTGGCCTGAACCACCACGCGCACGCCGTCGCACATTTCTGCGGGCCAGCGCGCCGTCAAGAGGGTAAGCTCCTCCCAACCTGTGTATTCAAGGCGGCGGGCTTCATACCGGGCCAGATCCGCCTCGTCCGGTTCAAGGAGTACACTGCCGCCAAGGCCGTCAATGATGATCTGCTCGTTGTCTCTGGCCACACTCACAAGGCCGGTAACGCCAGACAGGCAGGGGACGTGCAGGCTGCGTGAAAGAATGGCGGTGTGGGAGGTTGGGCCGCCCTCGGTGGTCAGAATACCCAGCACGCAGTCAAGGTTCAACTCCATAACATCGGCTGGGGAAAGGTCTTCGGCTACCAGCACCGCAGGTTCAGCCGCGCCGGGGGGGGCAGCCGGGTCAGCGAACAGCCGTTCGCGCATACGCAGGCCCACGGCGCGAATGTCTTGCGCGCGGTCTCGTAAATAGGGGTCGTCCATTCCCCTGAAGAGGTCACACAGTTCTTCAACCGTCAGGCGCAAAGCCCAGGGCGCGGCAATGTGTTTGTGTGCAATGCGCGCCAGGGTGGCGTTGAGCAGTTTGGCATCGCGGGCCATTTCCATCTGTGCGGCAATGACATCGCGGTATTCGGCCAGATCTTCGGGCACGTTGTCCATTGTGGTTTGCAGGGCTGCGCGCACATCTTCGGCGGCAAGACGCAGGGCGGCCTGTTCGGCCTCCACTTCAGCGGGCGTGATGTGCCGCTCTTCATCCTGCTGCAATCTGTGCATGAAGCGAACCCGGCCAATGGCTATGCCGGGAGAAACAGGAGTGCCGAAAAGTACCGCGCGGGCCATGTTAATCCTGCATGGTGCTGAGAAGGCGGGCCAGGCCACAGAGGGCCTCGCGGGCGTCATGCCCCTGAGCCAGAAAAGTCAGTTCCGCATTGAAGGGTGGTGCAAGCGAAAGAACATCGAGCATACTTTTGGCGTCAACCTTGTCGGTATCACTGATAATCTGGATATCCGCCGAGTAGCGCTGGGCTTCTTGCGCCAGTCGCGCTGCGGGTCGGGCGTGCAGGCCATTGCGTAAATTCAGGCAAAGCCGCAGTGCCAGCCCGCGTGATGTTTCTTCAATGGTTTCTTCCATTTCCTCACCTTTTAGCACTGTCCGGTAAGTCAGGGCGGCGCATTAGCGCCAAATATCTGCCCCGACCTCTTGTAATCCGCTCTGCGCCAATTGCCTACCCGCCATATATATTACATACCAATGAACCCAACGTCCACGAGAATCAGCACTCCAAGGGTCATGCACCACAGCAGAATGCGCGGCAGACGAAGCCTGGCCACAAGCCAGGATGCGGCCAGTACCGCCAGCGCACCCAGCAGGTAGACGTCCCAGGGGAAAGGTTTCATGCGGCTCAGGGGCAGGTGCCAGATAACTTGGGCCACCAGCGCGGCATTGACCATCTTGAGCCTGTCTACCCAGTTGATGAGGTTAAGACGCTTCAGGCGCACCAGCACGGGCATGCCGTGGCGCAGGCCTGAAAAAAAACTGCCCGCCCTGAAAATCAGCAGGGCAAGAAAAAAAACCACAGCCAGAAATCCCGCCAGGCTCACATAATTGGAGAGCAAGAGCGAGACGCTCACAAGGGCCCACAGGGGCAGCAAGGTTCCGCTAAAAAATGAATCGCCCAGGGCAGAAAGGGTCGTGGCCAGGGTTTCGCGCACGGCGCTCACGGCGGACTCGGGCAGGGCACCCTTGGCTATTTCTTCTTCAAGAGACAGCAGAATGCCCACAAAGAGCGGAATCATAAAGGGATGGGTGTTGCTGTGCCCGCTGTAGCGGGCAAAAGCACGGGCGCGGGCTTCGCCTTCGGGGTAGAGCCAGCGCAAGGCTGGGCTCAGCACAAAGAGCAGGCCAATCTGCTGCATGCCCCTGGCTGTAGTGGCCGCATTGATACAGCAGGTGCGGGCAAGGCAGTTGAGCGCTACAAGCATTGGGTACATCTGCTATTCCTGCCCGCACGGGCCGCGTGTGGGCCACTGCCAACCTGTGTGACCACGCGGGCATTTTTATGTGCCCGGCGCAAGCCAAAACCGGATGACGGCAAACTGCGGCGTTGCGGTGGTTAGAGATTGCGGGGATGCAAACTGCGGCGTTGCACTGGTTAGATGTTGCCTGGATGCAGACTGCGTTGCGCTGATGAGATATTGTCGGGGCGGTCTGTGGCCGCAGTGATCAGGGCGTATATTTCTTTGCCGCTCCAGCCGCGCACCATTGCCTGAACCCTGCGGGCCACCTGCCGGGGTTTGCCATCGGGACCGTCCGTTTTCAGTTCCTGCGTCAGCAGGGCTGTGACCTCACTTTCAGGGCTGCGGCTCACCTGCTCGGGCGGGCCGATAATGACAGTGATTTCACCAAGCAGGTCATCGGGCAGCCCCTCGCTGTTTTCCAGACGGGTCAGTATAAATTCCTCATGCTCCTTGGTCAATTCCCGACAGACGGCCACTTCACGCGGACCAAGCAGTCGGGCTGCCTGAGCAAGGCTTTCTTTAAGGCGGTCTTTGCGCTCAAAAAAGATGAGAGAACCCGGCACGTGGGCAAAGGCGGCAAAAAGCGCGTCGCGGCCTGAAGCGTCACGCGGCAGAAAGCCCAAAAAACTGTGGGGCAGGGGTGGCAAGCCCGCAGCAGAAAGGGCCGCCACCGGGGCCGATGGGCCGGGCAGGGGAGAAACGGCCAGCCCTTCCTTGCGGCAGGCACGCACAAGCCTGTAGCCGGGGTCGGCCAGCAGAGGGGTGCCCGCATCAGAAACAAGGGCCACGCTCTGGCCTTCGCGCAGGGCACGCAGCACATGCTCCTGCCGGTCGGTTTCATTGTGGTCGTGAAAGCTCAACAGGCGGCGCGCCTCAATGCCGCAATCGCGAAACAGGCGGGCCGTGCGGCGCGTGTCTTCCGCAAGCACAAGGTCTGCCTCGGTCAATACGGTACGCGCCCTGGGGGAAAGGTCACCAGGGTTGCCAAGAGGAGTGGCTACTATCCAGAGCCGGGGGGCAGTCAAAAGCATGGCAAAAATGCTCCAGGTGCAGGGTAGAGCCATCGCGCAGGGCGCAGATGACATCAAAACGGCAGGGCTGGTCCCACGCAGCGTGGGCCGCAAGCCATGCGCGGGCCGCACGGCACAGGGTACGCTGTTTGGACAAACTTATGGCGGAGGTAGGGCCGCCAAATTTGTCGCTGCCGCGCGTTTTTACTTCAACAAAAACAATAGTGTCGCCATCGCGGCAGACCATGTCCAACTCAAGGCGCGCCTTGCGCCAGTTGCGGTCAAGCAGGGCATAACCCTTGCGGGTCAGCAGAATTGCGGCGGCATCCTCACCCTCTTTGCCCAACTGCAGGTGGGCGGCTGTGGCGGGCTTTTTGCCGGTATCTTTGCGCAGGTCGGTCTGCTCAGGGTGTTCTTTCAGGATTATTTTGTCAAAAAATCCCGGGAAGAGACGGCGCAGGTTCACAGCAAGCTGCCCTGCTGGGCGGCCGTGGGCTTTTTTTCGCACACGCCACTGAAGGTCAGCCGATGCTGTGGGCAGGGGCCAAGGCGGCGCAATGCCTCATAATGGTCCTTGGTGCCGTATCCCTTGTGGACAGCGAACCCATAGCCGGGCCAGCGCTTGCCAAGGCTAAGCATGAGCCTGTCGCGTATGGTCTTGGCCAGAATGGACGCTGCCGAAATGGCCGGCTCTATGGCGTCGCCGTTTATAATGGCGCGCTGTGGCGGCAGAGCCTCGGGGCGGTTCTGGCTCCACAAATGGGCCAGCACTGCCTCGGGCACGGTTTTGTCGCCGTCAACAAGCAGGAGGCCGGGGGGCGTGCGCAGGTGGCGCACGGCCAGGCTCATGGCTTCAAAGGTGGCCTGCAAAATATTTATGCTGTCGATGCGGCCGGGCCAGATGACGCCCAAGCCCCAGCTTACTGCGCAGGCCTTGATGCAGGGGGCAAGCGTCTCACGCAGCCTGGCCGTACAGGCCTTGGAGTCCGTAAGGCCCGGCAAATCATAGCTTGCGGGAAGAATGACGGCGCATGCCACAACCGGGCCTGCCAGACAGCCGCGCCCGGCTTCGTCAATGCCCGCTCTTATGCGCGAATCAACAAAGCCTTCCGCGCCTTCCGCAAAAGGCAGCAGGCTGCCCTGCGTGCCGGATTTGTGCGGGTGCCGGGAGAGTTTTTTTTTCACGCGCATGCTCCAACCTTGGGCGACAAATGCACAAGAGGCGCGCCATGAGGGCGGTTGCCCGCCAGCTCACGGCGCGCCGTCAAAAAGGCGCTGAGTGTGTTCTGATGCCTCAGCAGGCTATCAGAAGCGGCCACGCGGCTTGATACGCGCCGCTTTGCCCTTGAGGGCGCGCAGGTAGTACAGACGGCTGCGGCGCACGCGGCCCTGGGTAACCAGTTCCACACGGTCGATGAAGGGCGAGTTGATGGGGAAGATGCGTTCCACACCCACGCCGTCAGAAACC
Organism: Desulfovibrio sp.; assembly: GCA_028708195.1. Classification (GTDB taxonomy): domain Bacteria; phylum Desulfobacterota; class Desulfovibrionia; order Desulfovibrionales; family Desulfovibrionaceae; genus Desulfovibrio. The sequence continues at coordinate 470 of JAQVZK010000048.1, read as the reverse complement.
TTGCGCACCGTGAAGGTGGCATTGGTGGTGCCGCGTTTGATGCGGATGACGTTGCCCTGGAAAACCTGGATGCGCTGTTTTTCGCCTTCCACGATACGCAGATGTACTTTCACCGTGTCGCCGGAGCGAAACGCGGGCACATCCATGCGCATGTTTTCCCGTTCAATTTTTTTGATGATATCCATCGTAAACTCCTTGCAAATCCGGGCGGATTGTTGCGTCGTTGCGTAGCGGCGCCGATGCTTTCAGGCCGCCTGTTTGTCAGCAATAGTCGCCTAAAATTCTGTCTGCCAGAATAGCGGCGGCGCTGCGCACCGAAAGGTGATTATACCCCAAAAACCGCACAGGGCGAATCAGGCCGTCACATTGCTCCAGCACTTCGGGGGCAAGCCCCTTGGCTGTGCCGCGGCAAAGCATGACTGGCCCCTGGCTGCACCAGTGCCTTACTTCCTGTGGCGTCATGAGCGGGC
>JAQVZK010000341.1 GCA_028708195.1 Desulfovibrio sp. | reverse complement strand
GACCTGCTCGGTCAAATAGGCACCCCGTCAGTGGTACCGCATATTATTTCTGCCCTTGCAGATGAAAATGATTGGGTAAAAATCAGGGCAATTGAAGCGTTGGGTGTGCACAAAATTGTTGATGCTGTTCCTTATTTAGCCCAGATGTTTGAAACAGAAAATCCCATGGTGTCATTCAAGATTATTGAGGCGCTGGGTATGATAGGCGGCAACATGGCCTTTTCTGTGCTTCTGAGCTTGATGGATAATGAAGACCCAGAAATGCAGCACGCTACAGCTGAAGCCGTGGCAGCCATACAGGCCGAGCAGGAGTAGCCATGACACAGCCGCCAACCATGTTCCCCCACGGCGTGCAAAATAAAAACGCCAATGACGCGGAAAACAGTGAAACGTCCAGTTCCACACCGTCATCTGCGTCGTTCAAAACAGCGGCGCAGCCCTCGCCCTTTACCCGCCCAACAGAAGGGCAAGCGGCGCGCCCTGGCCTGACAACGCCCGTAGCGCAGCAACCGGCAAACGCGTTTAAGCCCACAGGCTTTCAGCGCCCAACAGCCCCTGCCACGCCCCCTGTGCATAGCTCGTTTGGTCTTGGCACATCTGCCACGCGCCCCGGTGCCGGTATTTCTTCGCCAAAACCGACAACGGGACTGCCCGGCACAACGTCTTATGTTGGGCAATCCGGTCTGGGGCAGCCCAATCTTGGTCAATCCACCTGGACGTCACCCTTGAGGCAGACAGCACAAACAACACCGGGCACCTACACCTCCAACGCCTTTGCCGGCAAAGACACCGCCGCGCCAAGAACATCCGCCGGTGCGCAAACGGGCGCCACTCCTCCCACTGGCGGTTCAGGCCTTTTCAAGCCCGCAGGCGCAAGCGCTTTTCAAAGCGCAGCCACTGCAGCACCGCAAGGAGCGCCCCCACCTCGGCCTTCGCTCTTTCGCACGCAGCAAGCAGATGCACTTCACCAGCCTCTTTCCCCGAGTTCGGCCTTTCGCACTCCTACACCCGCGGCTGTAAGCACCAAGGCCACATCGCCTTTTCGTAAAGACTTGCAGATATCTGATGAAGAATTCTTGCAACTGCGCGATTTTATTTATCAGCAGTGCGGCATATTCATTGCCGAAAACCGCAAGTATCTGGTTGAAAATCGCCTTTCCAACCGCATCAAGGACCTGAACCTCAAAAGCTACAACGAGTATTACAATTTTCTTCGCTTTGATGCCAGCCGTAAAGCTGAATTAAGCAAACTTTTTGAAGTTGTTACCACCAACGAAACCAGTTTTTTTCGCAATCCGCCGCAGCTTGAAGTTTTTCAAAAAAACGTCCTGCCTGAAATATTGGACAGGTGCCGCCAAAAGGGACAAAAAAAACTGCGCATATGGTCGGCTGGCTGCTCCACAGGCGAAGAGCCCTATACCCTGGCCATCATTCTTCGCGAAGCTCTTAAAAGTGAAATCAATAGTTGGGATATTAAAATCACGGCCAACGACCTTTCAGAAGCCGTACTTCTTTCTGCCCGGCGTGGTGTATATAGTGAATATTCCCTGCGCACCACGCCAAAGCCAATTATTGATAGCTACTTTATCAAGGAAGGTAACGCTTACAAAGTCAAGCCAGAATTAAAAAATCTCATATCTTTTGGGCAGATAAACCTCAGCGACAAAGAGCAACTGCGGCGTGTTGAAAAGTCGCAGATAGTTTTTTGCCGCAATGTTATCATTTACTTTGACGATGAAATGAAGCGTAAGGTCATTAACGCCTTTTATGACAACCTTGAAGTCAACGGGGCGTTACTTATCGGGCACTCGGAATCTCTGCATAATATCAGCCGAGCATTTCAGCTTGAGCACTTCAAGGGGACCATCGTCTATCGCAAGCTGGTATAGGGCACAAGATGTGCGCCAAAATTTTAGCCATTGCCAATCAGAAAGGAGGCGTAGGTAAAACCACAACTTCTGTAAACTTGGGTTGTGCGCTGTCTCGCATGGATAAAAAGGTGCTGCTGCTTGACCTTGACCCCCATGCCTGCGCCACCCTGCATGCCAGGATATATCCAGAAGATGTGCAGTACAGTTTGCACGACCTTTTCCTGGCCCCTGACGAATACTGGCCCACGCTGTGGCCACTGCTGCTGCGGCCTCAAGCCTTGCACGGCATGGATGTGGCCCCGGGCTGCATACGCTTGTCAGAGCTTGAGGTTGATTTCAAAGACAGAAGCGCCAAGGGAAGCATACTGTCCAGAAGTTTGAGCACCATAAGCAGCGAGTATGACTTTATTATTTTAGACTGCCCGCCGCATGTAGGCATACTGCTTGTGAACGCTCTGGTTGCGGCGGATTTGCTCATAATTCCAATTCAGACTGATTTTTTGGCCCTGCACGGGCTGAAGCTTCTTTTTGATACGTTGCACACGTTGAACAAGGCGCTTGGCAGGCCCATACTGTACCGGGCTTTGCCCACCATGTATGACAAGCGCGCCAAGGCCTGCACAAGAGTTCTGGAGCTCATGCAGCAAAAAATGGAGCATGCCATGTTCAAAACGATCATTGGCATTGATACGCATTTTAGAGAAGCAAGTGCACAAGGGTGCAGTATTTATGATGTCAATCAAA
>JAQVZK010000340.1 GCA_028708195.1 Desulfovibrio sp. | reverse complement strand
CGAGCTTGTAGAGTTCACGCTCCACTTCCATCATATACGAGAGCACCCGCTGGGGGATAACGCCAAAGTACTGGTCGCTGAACTCCTGCCCCTTGGCCGGGCGCGCCCCAAAGAGGGTGCGGCCCGCGATCTGGATGTCGGGCCGGGCAAAGTTGAAGTTGTGGTCAATGGCGAAATATTCCTGCTCAAGCCCGGCATAGGCCACCACTGGCAGCTCCGTCTCCTGCCCAAAAAACCGCAGCACGCGTTTGGCCTCACGGTTGAGCGCCTGGCTTGAACGCAAAAGCGGCGTCTTTTTGTCCAGAGCCACGCCAGTCCACGAAAGAAACATGGTGGGAATGCACAAAAAGGTGCCATTGGGATTTTCCATAATATAGGCGGGGCTTGTGACATCCCACGCCGTGTAGCCGCGTGCCTCAAAGGTGGAGCGCAGGCCGCCGGACGGAAAGGACGAAGCGTCAGGCTCACCCCTGATGAGCATGGACCCGGAAAACTCGGCAATCACCCCGCCGGATCCGTCAGGCATGAGAAAGCTGTCATGCTTTTCGGCAGTCTGCCCGGTGAGGGGATAAAAAATGTGCGTAAAGTGGGTGGCCCCTTTTTCAATGGCCCAGTCCTTCATGACCGCCGCCACGGTGTCGGCGATGGATGGGTCCATACGCTGACCAAATTCAATGGTCTTGCGCAGGGAGCGGTAAACGCTCTTGGGCAGCCGCTCGCGCATGACACGGTCATTAAAAACGTTGCAGCCAAAAATATCGGTTGGCCTGGTATCCGCGAAATTCAGGGGGGCCGCTTCAGGCTTGTAGGTGGTAATTGCCTGAATGGCATTGTGTCTTGCGGTCTTGCTGCTCATGTTCAAACCTCGCGTCTAAAAAGGAATGACGCACCCAAAAATCGTTCTTAAACCCTTCTGCCAACAGACCGCACAGCGAAAGCCGCGCTGTTACCGAATTTCGGCAGGGCCTTATTAAAAGGCCGGCAGACTGTCGCCCGCCGGCCAGACGTTTCATACTACTTGATGCCGACGATCTCGATCTCAAAGGTGAGAGACTTGCCCGCCAAGGGGTGATTGGCGTCAAGGGTCACTTCGTCAGCGGTCACTTCGGTAATGGTCACGTCCATCTGGCCCTGTTCGTTGGACAGTTGCAGGGGCACGCCAACATTGAGGGGGATGTGATCCGGCACCTGAGCGCGGGCCACAGTGAAGATCAGCTCCGGATCGGCTTCGCCATAGGCTTCGGCCGGAGCAATGGTCACCGTGACAGTTTCACCGGCTTCGCGGCCGTCAACGGCGGCTTCAAAGCCAGGAATGAGCATGCCCTGGCCCATGACGAATTCCAGCGGGTCGCGCTCACGCGAAGAGTCAAACACTGTGCCGTCGTCCAGGGTTCCCGTATAGTGCGCACGCACCGTGTCGCCTTTTTTGATAGGCATAACAAATACTCCAAGATAGTCTTGTGGGCGGTTTGGCGGGTGCCCTGCCGCACGGCTTCATATGCACGGCCCTACGGCACAAGCGCATGAAAAGCGCCCGTTATTAAAAAGAAAGCAAAACACGACAGGCTTTTTATGTCAATGCGACATTGCCCTTCTGGCACTTATCGGCGGGGCAAGGCTTGACAGTGCGCACTATGACCGAGATAATTAAAAATTACCCCCCCAAAGGCAACTCACTGCCCGGGCACGGGCGGCACCAGAAATTTTTGAGGATCCCCAGAGGTATTTATGTCCGACATCCGCTCAAGCTACACTGACAATCTGCACTTTTACGGTCGCCACACCCCGCGCGAACTGGCCGAAACCTTCGGCACACCGCTTTACGTATATAATGAGAACGTGCTGCGCCAGCGCTGCCGCGACCTCATGGGGCTTTCAAACCACCCGGGCTTCGGCGTCAACTATTCCATCAAGGCCAACGCCAACCCTGTTCTTTTGCGCATGGTGCGCGAGGAAGGCCTGGTGGTGGACGCCATGAGCCCCGGCGAACTTTATATGGATCAGCTTGCTGGCTTTACGGAAGAGCAGATTCTTTACATCTCCAACAACAACTCGCGCGAAGAGCTGCAAAACGCCCTCAAGCACAATTTGCTTGTCAGCGTGGACTCACTTTCGCAGTTGGATGACCTTGGCAGCATCAACAGGGGCGGCAAGGTTATGGTACGTTTCAACCCCGGCATTGGTGCAGGGCATCACGCCAAGGTTGTTACCGCAGGCAAGGAAACCAAGTTTGGCGTGAACCCCGACCAGATGGACGAGGTCTTCGCTCTGCTGCAAAAGCACGACATGACTCTGGCTGGCATCAACCAGCACATCGGCTCGCTCTTTATGGAGGCCGAAGGCTACCTTAATGCCGCTGAAGTGCTGCTGCACCTGGCAGAGCAACTGCCCGAAGGCGCGCTGAAAACCCTTGAAATCATCGACTTTGGCGGCGGCTTTGGCATACCCTACCGCAAATATGAAGGTCAGCCCCGGCTGGATATGGCCGAACTGGGCAGCCGCCTGCACGCCCTTTTCAGCGGTTGGGCCGCCAAGACCTGCTACACTGGCCGCTTTCTTGTGGAGCCGGGGCGCTATGTCGCCGCTGAATGCAGCGTGCTGCTCGGCAGTGTGCACGC
>JAQVZK010000047.1 GCA_028708195.1 Desulfovibrio sp. | reverse complement strand
CGACGTTCAACGACCTCGCCAAAGGAGTAAATCGCCATGAGTTGCTGGAGCATATGAAGCGTCAGGGGTGGTTGTTGATGAACACCAAAGGAAATCCTACGGAAACAAAATGCATCAAGGGGCGGAACGTACGTGGCTATGGATTCATCCCTTCCGCCTGGGAAGGCCGTGGAGACCTGGAAGAGCGGCACATGAGTGTGGCAAAAGACTCCAAAGCCAGCGATTGTGACTTTTAAGTTGTGCGGCGCACAAAAGCGTTTGTGCGATTTTTTTTGTATAAAACACCTGTATTTTCTTGGTGTTTTGAACCTTCGCACAAACGCACAGCTGCACAGCAGTTTTTTATACGGAACAAAGAAGGGTAAAAGCAAAAAGGGGGGGGGAGATTACCAGGGCGGTTGATGCTCCAGTTTTGCCAAAAAAGAGCAAGAACAGTATGCTGTTTGTGCGCCTGTGCGCCTGTGCGCCTGTGCGATACCCAAAAAGTCTGGCAATTGTGGAGCCTTGAGACAAAATTCCGCACAGCAGCGTTTGTGCGAAATTCATTTCTGTTGTGCAAGGTGGTCACGCTCAGAAAAAAACATCTTGAAATCCCTGTCCGCTATCAAAATCGGCATTGCCGAGTGGGAAGAGCCTACTCCGCTTGTGGAGTTTCCCCCACGATGTTGCAGCCTATGGCGCAGTTGAGGCCCGCATCGCTTGCCGCCCCGTATACGTCCACCATTGTGCCCATAAATTCTTCATTTCCCCGCCAAAAAGGGATTCCGCCAAGCCGCCGGGGCAGGGCGGCGGCAACAGCGGGAAGCATAACCGCTTCAAGTTCAACCGGCCTTGCACAGTGGCCCCAAAACTGTACAGGATCGCAGGGGAGCGGCTCTGCCTCTTCCTGCATGGCATCCGGGTCGGCTTCGGCATCGCTCGCGCCAGTACCCAGCAGTTCCAGAAGGGCCTCCCGCTCAATGCCCCGAAGCTTGAACAGCAAAAAGGGGTCCCGGTCAAACTCCTCGGCCACAAGGTAGTACACGGCTGCGATATGCTTGCACGGGTTTGACCAGTCAGGGCATGAGCAGTCGGTTGTAAAATCATCCTTTTTTACAGGAAAAAGCGACAGCTTGGCATTTTTAAAGATTTCTTCAATCTGTTGCGGCATCTGACCGGACAAGAGAGCGGCGGAAAAGAGGGCCTCCTTGCGCAGTGCATGACCGATGGTGGCCCACGCGTCAGCCTCCAGAGGTTTGACCCGCATGGTGACAGTATACGGCTTGGCCCGTGAGCCTTGTACCTTGGCGGAAATGCAGCCTTTTTCCATTTGGATGGACACGACCTGCCCTTTGCGGGCATAGGCGCGCCCACGGGTCAGCCGTGCGCCCAGCCCGAAGCTTTCAATAAGCTCGATCCAGCGTTTGGCCCACCAGCTTTGCCCAAAGCCGCCGCGCCGACTCTGGGACTTGATGCCCCCCTTGACCTCGCGGGCTTGCGATGGGGGAAAGCCGCCATATTCACGATACCAGGCCATGTTTATTCCCCTAGAGTATATCAACTTTGAGAATGGACATTATCAAAGTTGTCATTCTGCCGAAAAATGCGATTTTTGGCAGAATCCACGCCGCGTTGCGGCGCGCTGCACTCGCGCAGCGTTAGAGCATTTAAACTTTTTCAAAGTTGAAATGCTCCAGAGCTTTTTTCTGCAACGCGAACAAATCCCGAAGCTCCTGGTTGGACAGTTCTGTCAACCACGCCTCGCCAACACCCACCACTGCATCGGAAATTTCTTTCTTGCGTTCAATCATGGCGTCAATCTTTTCTTCCAGCGTACCGCTACAGACAAATTTATGCACGAGAACATTGCGGTGCTGGCCGATTCTGAAGGCGCGGTCCGTGGCCTGATTTTCCACCGCCGGGTTCCACCATCTGTCATAATGAAACACATGATTTGCCGCAGTGAGGTTAAGCCCCGTAGAGCCTGCCTTGAGCGAAAGAATAAAAATCGGCGGGGCCTGGGCATCACCCTGAAAGCGCTCAATCATCCGGTCGCGCGCCTTTCGTGCCACGCCGCCGTGCAGAAAAAGCACCTCCCTGCCGAGGGTGTCCTGCAAATGCCCTTTGAGTATATGGCCCATCTCTTTGAACTGGGTGAATATCAGGGCCTTGTCGCCCACGGGCAGAATTTCTTCCAGCATTTCGGCGAGGCGGGCAAGCTTGCCCGAGCGTCCGTCTATGGCCGAGTTGTCGCCAAGGAAGTGGGCGGGATGATTGCACACCTGCTTGAGCCGGGACAGGGTCGCAAGAATAATGCCCTTGCGCTGAATACCGTCCACCTCGTATAATGTGCGGTTCAGGTCTTCAAGCACAGCGGCGTACAGCGAAGCCTGCTCCTTGGTCAGCGGGCAAAATTCCTTCATTTCCACCTTGTCGGGGAGGTCGGAAATAATGGACGTGTCTGTCTTGAGGCGGCGCAGGAGGAAGGGCGCGGTAAGGCGCTTCAGTCGTGTGGCAGCCTCGGGATCGCGCCCGGTCTGGATGGGCATGAAGAAACGCTTGCGAAATTCTTGCTGGCTGCCCAGAAAACCCGGATTGAGAAAATCCATAAGAGACCACAGGTCGCCGACGTTGTTTTCTACCGGCGTTCCTGTCAGGGCTATGCGGTATGCCGCCGGGATGGCCCGAGCAGCCTTGGCCTGTTTTGTTTCGGGGTTTTTGATGTTTTGCGCTTCATCCAGAATGACGCCGCCCCAGGAAATATCTTTCAGTACCGCCATATCTCTCTGAAGAAGCCCATAGCTTGAAATGACCAGCGCCTGCGCGGACGCGAGCCGCCGGAAGGCCGCTCCTTTCTTGCGGTCAAGCCCGTGGTGGATCATGACCGGCAGTTCGGGGGTGAATTTTTCCGCTTCTCTGGCCCAGTTGTTGACCACCGATGTGGGGCAGATGAGCAGGCTGGGCATCTTTTTGCCGGAAGACCATAATCTTTGCAGCAGGGCCAGGGTCTGGATGGTTTTTCCCAGGCCCATGTCATCGGCAAGGCAGGCTCCAAGGCCCCATTGCTGCAAAAAGGCGAGCCAGGAAAATCCCCGCGTCTGATAGGGCCGCAGTGTGCCGCCAAATTCCGCCGGGGGCGGCAACTCCGCGCAGGCCGTGCGGCCCTCCAACTGGTCGAGCAACTCGCTGAGCCAGCCCGCACTCTGCACACCGCCAAAGGTAAAACCGTGGGGGGCGTCCTCACCGTCAAGGGCCATGCGGAGAATATCCCGGGCCGGAGCGGTATTTTTGTTGTTTTTCTTCCAGAAATCAGCAGCGGCCAGAATTTCCTGCGCATTGACCTCCACCCATTGCCCCCGCACCTGCACCAGAGGAACCTTGAGCCGGGCCAGAGCCAGAAGCTCTTTATGCGTTATAGGCTCCCCACCAAGAGAAGCCTGCCAGTCGAATTCCACAATGCTATCAAGGGAAAGACCGCTTGAAGAGCGGAGTTTGGGGGACGCCACCCTGGCCTGAATGACCGGCCGGAGCTTCGCGCCTTTGTTGGTCCACCACGAAGGCAGCATGACCCCGAACCCGGCCTGCCCCAGAGCAAGAGAGGTATGTGTCAGAAAACGGTGTGCGCCCTGAACGTCCAGACTGTAGCCCTGGGGCGCGGCATCCTTGAGGCTGGCCTCAATCTCCGGCGCAATGCCGGAAGCCTGACCGAGCGCCGAAAGCACATATTCCCTGGCATCCGTACCCAGGTGCTTCAATACCGAAGCGCGCTTTTTTGGGCCTGACCAGAGATCCTGTATGGGGAGCAGGAGGCTGTGGTCATCGTGCGGATGCAGAAGATAGGAAACCCGCCAGGCAGAATCGTCCTCCGCCGGAGGGAAAGGAAGGGCACTGTCCAAGGACGCATCACCGGCTGTGGGCTCTTCAAGTCTGAAGCAGAGCCGCACCGGGGATTTGGACAGCACTGTTATGGGGCGCTTCCAGCGAGTAAGGGTGTTTTTTAGATCTGTTACATCTTTCTTCGGCCAGTCTATGCGCCCATCTGGCGAGCGCAGGGCGGCCAGCCAGGCGTCATGCGCGCTCTCCACAGCGGGCTGCGTCCGTGGTACTCGTAATGTGCTGGAAGTGCGGGCTTGGCCATTTTTCCCCGCCGTTGCTTGCGGCATGGCGGAGCGGACAAGGGCGTCAACCATGTCCGTCAGAAAAGCGCGCAGAACAGAAGCGGCGGCGGTGGAAGGCGGTGCTTTGCCGTCAGCCTTGGTCAAGGCTCTGGCCGATGGGGGCATGGCGGCGGCAAAAGCAGTAAAGCGCGCCTGTTCCTCCGCGGTAATCACCGGTTCCCATACGGAATGGCAATGACCGCCGATTACCCGCACGCCGGGCAGATATTGCTGCCTGGCAACCAGCGCTCCGGCAAATCTGAACATTTCAGCCCAATAGGCAAGGTCATGACCCAAAAAAACGCCACGGGCGAGAGTTTGCTTGCCTGTGCAGTTTGCCAGAGCAGTTACGGCTTCCTGGGCATCAAGCAGTGTGGCTGAAACGCGCCAGGGCAGCAGATGTATTGTTTTGCTGGTGTACTCCACATCGTGGAGGAGCCGACTCGACGGCACAGGGCCGGATTTTGAGGACGGCAGCCAGGCGATGGCCTCAAGCGGCCTTGCCCCGCCCGGCGAAAGGCCGAGGTGTTCAGCAAGAACTGCATCCAGAGCGGCCTGCCCAGCGTTAAAGGGAGAAGGGGCGGGGCTTGCGGCTTTTGTTTTTGCTGCGCGTTTCGGGGAGAGTGCCGGGGCTGTGTCCTCCGAGGCAGCAGAAGCAGCAGCAGAAGGTACGGAAGGCAGAGAAGAGGCTGACGGACTCTCGCCCCAAAGCAGAAATCCCATCTCCGTCTGCGTGGCGTGGAGGATCATCACTGGCTTTTACCTCTTGCTTATGGGCGAAAAAGCTACGCCTCCAACGCTTTTTTCAATACCTGCGCCGTTGTTTCCGCAGTATGCACCCAAGAAAACTGTCGGGCGTGCGCCCGCCCGGCTTCACCGCGCTGGCGTCGATCCTGTGGGGAAAAGGCCAGCGTTTCCAGCATGGCTTGTGCCAGTTGTTCTTCACTGTCTGGCGAGAAGTACCGGGCATGCTCGCCGCACACTTCGCGCACAGGAGGAATATTGGACGCTATCACTGGAACGCCGGCAGCAAGCGCCTCAAGAGGAGGCAAGCCGAAGCCTTCATAGCGCGAAGGGAAAACCAGGGCTGTTGCGCCGCACATGAGACGAACCAGTTCCTCTTGTTCTACAGGTCCGGTGAATTTAATGCGGCCAGGGCAAATGGCAGCCAGTATTTCCGTGGAAGCCTCCGCACTGCGAAATCCGCTGTATTCGCCCGCCAGCACGAGGTCCGCATCACATTGCTCTGCAATATGGGCAAAGGTCTGACACAGCAGATGAATATTTTTGTGCGGTTTGATGTTGCCGATTGCTAAAAAATATGGGGGGCGGGCAGGCTCATGCGCGAGAGGAAGCTTGAACCAATCTTGGTCTACCCCGTTGTGCGTGACGGTCATGCCTCCCCTCGGAGCGCCGACCCGGCGCAAAAATTCCTGCCGTGAGAATTCTGAAACAAAAAGCAGTTCTGCCGCCTTGCGTCGCACAGCCTGAAACATGAGGCGGGCATAGACCTTTTGAACGCCAGTGAATAAATCCGGCAGGGCCAGATGGGCCACATCGTGTATGGTTGCCACCAGAGGTGTGCGCGCCACCAGCGGCACAGGGTAATGCGGCAGCCACAGGGCATCTTTGCCGCGCAGCAAGGGCGGCATACGATATTGCTCTGCAATGCTGTAAATGGGGGCGTCAAAGGGGGCGGCTTCCCATGAAGGGCCTTTGGGCACACGGAATGCCCCGTCATACCCCAGCAGACGAAATTTGACGCTGCCGGCCAGCAAGCCCATGCAGAGGGGCGCAAGGTTGCGCAGGTAAACCCCGATACCCGACATGCGGGCCATGCGACAATCAATGGCCAGAGTTTTCATGTCAGTCCCGCAAGGCAGGGAAAAGGTGGTCCGGTTTGCCCATGCGGCCGCGCAATCCATCCCACGCAGCACGGCAGACCAGCGGGATGCGATCCGCCTGACCCCGTCGGACACGATTAAGCATGACGCCAAGATAGCTCAGTAAAACCAGGGGCAACGCCCAAGGATAATGCTTGCGCATCATATACACGCGGTTGCGCAGACCGAGGTAGTCCACCCACGCGGGACGACTGAATTTTCTGCCTTCGGCAGCGCTCTCAGCCCCAGTGCTGCCGCCTTCTTTGTGATATACTATGCTATCGGGGGCCCAGGCAAAATTGAAGCCCGCTTTGCGCACCCGAATGCAAAACTCCGTTTCTTCACCGTAGAGAAAAAAGGCTTCATCCAGATACCCTGTTTGCTCTAGTACTGTACGCCGAATGAACATGGACGCGCCGATGATGTCGTCAAGTTGTTGTTCCACAAGGTTTTTGGGCCATTGGCGTAGTGCTTCCCCAATCCCCATGCCGCCGCCAAAGGAGCTCGTTGTGCCCAGCAGATTGTTCAATTTACCACCGGCCAAGGTTTGCACTATGCCCCTGTTATGCGCATAGACAAGGGTCGAGCCTACAATGCCTGGAGGTGTCTCTTTGGACATGCGCAGGCATAGAGCATTCAAAGCCTCAGGTTCCGGTGCGGTGTCGTTGTTGAGCAGCCAGACGGCCTTGCAGCCCTTGTCTTGCAGGGCCAGTCGGATACCAGCGTTGTTGCCGGCAGAAAAACCGTCGTTGACCGAGCGCGAAAGAAGAATGTGCCGCACGCCAGCTGGCGCAACAGGAATACAACCTTTCTCTTGCCGCACAAGCAGGGGAGAGGTGAAAGCGCTCCACTCCCTCATAATCCGCTCCACGGAGTCATCGCTGGAGTTGTTGTCAACTACAATGATCATTCCAGGTTGCGGGGACATGGCCGCCAAGGCGCGCAGGCAGGCGACGGTGTCGGGAGCGTTGCGGTGATTCAGCAGAATCACGGCGCAATGTTCGGCGGTACAGGGCGTGGGCATCAGCACCGCCCTAAAATTTTTTTAATACGCTGGCGTAAAGACCATTCCAAGCGGAATAGCGGCGTGCACGCTTTCCAGCTAAAAAGGCATTCCTGACGGGCACGGTCATTCTGCAGGACGGCGATTTTTTGCAGCAGCACGCCTGAATGCCGGGCAAAAATATCCGCACAGGCGTCATGCACCATTGCAAGAGCACGGACATGTCTGTTCTCTGGAGCAAGTTGCGCTGTGCGCGACCCGCTTTTTATACGATAAAAAAACAATTCTTCCTTTAATTGCTGTACCTGCGCACCTTGATCTGTAAGGCGTAGCCAGAAGGCATAATCTTCAAGACCCAGAGTCAGGGTTTCGTCATAGCCGCCAACCCTGATCCAATCGGATTTGCGAAACAGGGCCGTTGCAAAGATCATATTGCCGCAAAGAAGTTCTTCAAAACTGTAGGGTGGCAATTCCCAAGGGCCGGATTTCAGCCCGAAGAGGCGGGCGTGGCAATAACATATGCCCACAGCCGGGTTCGCATCCAGAACCGCAGCCGCCTTGCTGATATATGAAGGAGCGATGGTGTCATCGGCGTCCAGGGGGAGAATATAGTTGCCAGTAGCGGCAGCAATGCCTGCATTGCGCGCAGCCGAAGGCCCTTTTTTGCCAGGGGGCGTCTGTAGAACAGCTATGCCCTGGCTTCGTAACCGTTCATACACAGCCAATGTCTGCGGATCGGTGGAGTGGTCATCCACAACGATAATTTCAGTTGAGGGATGCGTCTGGGCTTGGGCCGCATTTACAGCTTCCAGCAAATACTGCCCATCATTATAACAGGGGATGACGACGGAAACACAGGAAGCATTGTTCATAGGCCGGTCCAGGCGGGCGGCAGGCCGCGCCAGCGTCTGATTGTATCAAGGAATCCAGGAGCGTTTCGCGGCCCTACAATTCTACATACTGTCCAAAGAAGGCAGCCTTTCAGCAGGCCTATAAAAAGAGAAAACGTCCAGATGCCGGGAAAATAACGAGCGGCAACTTTCGCGTTTTCCCACCGAACACGCAGTACATGTTGTGGAGAGTCGGAAATTCCTCCCCGCTGCATTCGGGTTACGGCGAAGGGAAGGACGGTAGCACCGTTTTCGCTTGTCCAGGTGCGGCATACCAGATCATAGTCCGCCGCGATACGCAATGTAGTGTCAAAGCGGTGCTTGCTGAACAGTGTGCGGCGATGCCAGAGCCCCTGATGGGGGAAGGGCATGGCCCCCCGCATGCGCTCATCTGCACTGCCTGGCAGGTAGGGAACGTACGCAACAACCATACCATCATGGCCTACAAGGTCGACCCCCCCTCCGGCGTAGGAGGCTGTTGCAGGTGCGTTGCACAAGGCCGCATGGCACTGCTCCAGCGTGTCACAGGCAACCAACGCATCATCTGCCCCCAGAAACAGCACCCATTCGCCGCGCACACGCGGAAGGGCCCTGTTCCAGGCGTCATAGATGCCCGTGTCCGGTTCGCTGGCGAGCGACAGAGAGGGGAGCCTGTGGCGATAGCTTTCTGCCACTGCAACGGTATCGTCTGTGGACGCGCCGTCTTGAATGACAAGCTCAAAGTCCCGGCAGGTCTGCGCGGCCAAAGATTCCAGCAGGCGCGGCAGTGTGGCGGCGGCATTGTAGGTGGCGGTGATGATGGTGAAGAAAGGGGTCATGACCAGCATACCACCAAGGATTGCCGTTTCCATTCGCGGAGAATGTTTTTGCAGCAACGCAAGAACATATGTGTGTGTGCTTGCTCCTGCCGAATACCCGCAAAAGAACTGGCACCGGTACTATTTTTTGCTGTCTGTACCGTCAAAGCATACTGCTTTGCATATGGCTTAACAATGTATTCTCTGGCGGCACAGCTCAATGTGCTGCAAAAATTGAGCAATCCAGAAGAATAGAACGGCCCGCAAATGTTTTTGAAGCCTTGTGCGTGATAAAAGATCAGTGTTTCGCCGTTAACAGTTACTGTGTTGCCTGCCAACGCAACAGTGGCATTCGCAAGGTTCCAGGGGGCAACGCCGCCACCCTGATGTTGCATGGCATGAACTCCGGTAAAACGCTGTGGAAAGGCGTCCAGATATTTTTGGTCCGCAAAGCGGTCCTCTTCCAGCTCATCCTTGCACCAGTCGAAGCAGGCATTGCGATACCAGGAAAGGCACTTTAACCCCTCAGCAGTATTGCGAAAAGTCATCCAGCTTACATTATAGATGCCGTATTTTACCAAGTCTGTCAGGTGCGCAGCAAACCTGTGCGGCGTAATGATGACCGAGGCATCTTGCGCTTCTTCAAAAATTGGTTCAGGCGATGAAAAAAACATCATATCCGCATCAAGGTAGGTGACTTCTTCAAGGGGCTTGTTCCGTGTGAGCAGGTACCACGGCAGGCAGGGCGTGATGGTGAAGTAATATTCAATAAGGCTGCGCGTGGAGCGGGTTGCGGCCAGTTCCGGGTCCGCCGCTTCCAGGTCGGCCAGCCGGATCAAGGAAACGTGCGGATAGGCAAGACTTGTCAGCGCCGCATGGCACTGGTCGGAAAGGCAGAGGACATGCACATGCGCGTGAGGGCAATGTTCACGCAGGCTTTCCAGCATGACCATGCCGCGCGGCAGATAGTTGTGGTCAAAGTAGGTGCAGAAATGACGAACGCTCACAGGTACTGCTCCAACTGGGGCGAAAAATAGGCAAGGGTGCGCTGCAGCCCTTCAGCCAGAGGCACGTTCGGCTTCCAGCCAAGTTCTTTACGGATGCGTGTTTCGTCGGAATAATAGTCGCCGATATCAATCTTTTTCCGTTCCGCCTGGAACTCTCGCAGAACGCAGGTGCCATCGCCATGCGCTGCAATGAGCGTTTCAGCCAGCTCACGCAGGCTCACCACGCTGTCGCCGCCCAGGTTGTAGGCGCTCCCGTCTGCCTTGGGGTTTTGGGCCGCCAAAAGCAGGGCATCCACGCAGTCGTCCACATAGGTGAAGTCGCGTAGCTGTTCGCCCCCCCAGACCTCAAAGGGCTTGCCTTCCAGAATCAGGCGAATCCAGATGCCCACAAAGGTTTGGCGGGCATCCTTGATGCGCATGCACGGTCCGTAGGTGTTGGTCAGCCGCAGCACAGAAGAGCGTAGGCCGTAAACATTGTTGTACAGCAAGTGATACCACTCGCCCGCAACTTTATGGATGCCGTTGATATCCACAGGGCGGACCGGGTGCTTTTCATTCACGGGCAGATAGTCTGGGCGCCCGTATATCTGTCGGGTTCCGGCAAAAACGATTTTCACATCTGGATTGTGGACGCGGCATGCCTCCAAAATGGAAAGCTGCGCTCTGGCATTGATTTCAAGGTCGGTAAACGGATCGGCCATGGAGTCCATATGACTGGTCTGCCCCGCCAGATTGAACAGAAAATCCTGCCCCTGAATCAGGTGGCGCATGGCGTGCGGGTCGCGTACATCGGTAATATTAAGAAAGATTTTATGACGGAGACCTTCCAGATTGGCCATATTGCCGCCATATTCTGGAATAAAGCTGTCTGCGATAGTTACTGTTGCCCCTGCACCCACAAGCCGCCGGGCCAAGTTCGAGCCGATAAAGCCCGCCCCCCCGGTAATAAGAACGTTGGCTCCTGAAAAAATCACATCGACTCCCTATGTGCCTGTTTTATGCGCCAGCCCCGCACCATTCCCGCACAGCCGCACAAATCCGCGCAACCTCGGCTTCGCCAAGCTGCGGAAACATCGGCAGGCTGACCAGTTCGTGCATGATTTCTTCAGTAGCGGAAAGCCCCATGGGTGCGAGAAT
>JAQVZK010000339.1 GCA_028708195.1 Desulfovibrio sp. | reverse complement strand
GGGCGAGATCCCCTTATCAATGCAGGTCAAGCTGTTGCGCGTCATTCAGGCACGCGAACTGCAGCGCGTGGGCGGCGACCAGACCCTCAAGGTGGATGTACGCATTCTCGCTGCCACAAACAAGGACCTGGCCCTTGAAGTGGAAGAAGGACGCTTTCGGCAAGACCTGTACTACAGGCTCAACGTGGTTTCCTTGCAGTTGCCCCCCCTGCGCGAGCGACATGAAGACATTCCCCTGCTGGCCATGCATTTCATGAAAATTTTTGCCGATCGCAATGGCAAGATGGTCAAGGGCTTCACCCCGGCAGCTATGGACCGTCTTGTCAAACACAACTGGCCCGGCAACGTGCGTGAGCTAGAAAACGCCGTGGAAAGGGCCGTGGTGCGTCTGGTGGGCGAATATATCAGTGAGCGTGAGCTGCCGCCCACCATCGCCGAGGCCGAAGAAGAAAGCCCGCGCCCCGCACGGCTGGATTTTGCCAACATGACACTGGATGAGATAGAGCGGCTGGCCGTGCAGGATACCCTGGAGCAGGTCGGCGGCAACAAGAGTGAAGCCGCTCGGCGCCTGGGCATCAACCGCAAAACCCTGCTGGCAAAGCTGGGAGACGGCAAATAGAAAACTTTAATTAGAGGGATTTTTGTGGGGGGAGAAGGCATTGTGGGGGAAGAACCATTTTCAAGCATGGTCCATCCCCCGCAATGCGTTTTAAATTGAAACGGTACTATAAGGCGGAGTAGCTCTTGGGCTGATCCGCCTGTTTTTATGGCGCGATGGTCACTTTCTCAGGGCTAGCAGGCCGTCAAGAATGGTCCAGGGGTTAGGCGGGCAGCCCGGTATAAAAAGATCCACGGGCAAAATATCCGTGACGCCGTTATTGCACTGTGGCGCATGGCGAAAAAGCCCGCCGGATATGGCGCAGGCCCCCACGGCCACCACAAGACGCGGTTCCGGCGTGGCATTGTATGTGTCAATGGCTGCCAGGCGCATGTTTTCAGAAACAGGGCCAGTGACCACAATGCCGTCCGCATGACGCGGTGAGGCCACAAAGTCGATGCCAAAGCGCGGCAGGTCGAAGACAAGAGTGCCAAGTACGTTGCAGTCAGCCTCACAGGCGGCACAGCCTCCCGCACTGACCTGGCGCAGCTTGAGCGAGCGCCGAAAAACCGAAAATTTGCCAGGCACATCGGGGGCGGTGGGCGCGGCGGCTGCCGCCTCTTGCGGCGTGCCTTCCTGCGTTACAGCATGGCTGGGGATCACCAGCAGGTCTTCGCGCTTAAAGGCGGCCATGCGGTGTTCACCCGTAAAGGTTATGGCCTTTTGGGGGCAGGCGGCGCGGCAGGCACCGCAAAAGGTGCAGCGGCCCATGTCCAGCGTGGGCGTGCCGTGCGCAGCACCCACTGTGGGCAGCAAGGCCCCCGTGGGGCAGGCGGCATAGCAGGCGCGGCAGTCGCCGCAATCAACGGGTGTGAGGCTTGGCCTGCCCATAAAACGGGGCGACAGCGTTGGCTGTTGGCGGGGATAGTCCAGAGTGCGGTACTTCTGGTGGAAGCGTTCCTTGATGATGCGCAGCATGTCAAAACCTCACAGGTCATGCCCGCAATAAGAGAGATTGAAGCTCTTGTTGCAGAGGGGAAAGTCTGAAATCTGGTTGCCGCGCAGGGCTATGGCCAGTCCCATCCAGTTGTGGAAGGACGGGTCTATTGCTTTGTAGACCAGCAGACGGCCTTGCGAATCGGTGACAGCCACGTGGCAGACTTCGCCACGCCAGCCCTCCACCTGGGCAACGGCAAGAGTATGCGGCGGCAGGTCTGTAAAATCGCGGGGCGCGTGGCCAGGGGGTTCCACCGGTGCGGCGGGGGCGGGGCTGTCTTTGTGGCCGCCAGTTGAGGCGATGGGCGCATTATCTTGTGCAGACTGGGCCGACAGGGCAGCCAGGCGGGTGAGGTCGCTGTCCAGCAGGCGCATGCTGTCGTCAAGTTCACGGCTGCGCACCTTTGCACGGGCCATGACATCGCCTGTGATTTCCAGCCGGGGGGCGCAGCCATCACAGGGCAGATCGCTGAGCGGCGCGTGAAAGCGGGCGTCCACATCCAGACCACAGGCCCGCGCGGGCACGCCCACCAGGCCCAGCTCCTGTGCTGTGCCAGTTTCAAGGGTGCCGGTGTCCAATAGCCGGTCGCGCACGGTCATGGCGTCCAGCATGATATCTACCGAGCCACGGGCATCCCGCCAGGCAGCGCGCGCCCGCTTGAGCAGGTCTGCGCACTCCTGCGCATCAAGGTCGTACGCCACGCCGCCAAGGTGCAGCAGACCGCGCCCAAAACGGTTGCCACACAAGCTGGCGGTCATGTTCAAAAAATCTCCACGGATACGGCCATTCCAGGACGACGTGGGCAAAAATCCCGTATCCCCGGCAATGGCACCCAGATCGCCCGTATGGTTGGCCAGGCGCTCCAGTTCAAGGCCAATGCGGCGCAGCAACTGGGCGCGCTCGTCGGGCTCATGCCCCGTCATGCGCTCAAGCAGCACACAGTGGGCTGTGGCGTGGGCAACGGTGGTGTCTCCTGCGGCGCATTCCAGCAAAGGGAGGCGGCGGGCGGCGGGGCCATGCACGAGCAT
>JAQVZK010000046.1 GCA_028708195.1 Desulfovibrio sp. | reverse complement strand
CCCCTTCCACAGTATGCGCCTGAAAATTTCTGCACGCCGCAACTTCTGACGTATTGGCATAAAGGTAGATGCAGCCGTGCGGGCATGTATTGTACTGGCCTATGTCTTTACAGGGCACGCACAGGCACACCGGCCGCTGCCCGGGATCGCGGGGATAGTCTGCCACCGGTGAGGAACCGGCCGCGCTGGGCACGCCCGGCAGCACCATTTGTTCAGCGGCGGCAAGCCCAAAAAGATCCAGAATGTCCGGGTGGCGCTCGGTCAGACGAAGTATGAGTTCAGGGTCGGTGCAACGGTTGTGGCCCACGCCCTGAGCTGACAAATCGACCTTTTCGCCGCAGGTGACGGCCACCATGCCGTAGCCAGCACAGATATCCGCAATGGCCGCCCCCATATGACGCATTTCATCAGGCGTGAAATCTCGCCAGGCCACGCCCTTGCGTCGCAGGTTACCCGCCACCTTGCGGTAAGGGGCAATGTCGGCAAAGCTGAAAACAAGTTTTGTAGTACAGCCTGCGAGGGTTTTGGCCAGGCGTTCCAACCGCTCAAGCAAATCATTGCAGGTGAGCATGCGGCTGCCGCAATTGGCGGCCAGCATAAGAGGGTCAAAGCGCCATATCAGGCGTTCCGGCCCAAGCAGGGCAGCAAGCCGGCGAAACGCCTCTATCCGCTGCGCCATTGGCGGCAGCCCCGGTTCCCACCCTTCAGCCTCATAGTCGTTAAGGGTATACTGCACGTAAAAGGCAAAACCGCGCGCCTCAAGCTCTGGGAGGTACTGAACAAGAGGCTCTGGATTCTTGCTCCAAAAAACCACGGCACGCACCCGGTTCAATGCCACGTACTGCGGTTTGCCGCTGAACGGGTTGACCCAGCAGGCATACCCGGCCTGCAGCCTTTGCATGAACCAGGGCATGTAAAAAGCCGGAACGTCAGTAGCGCGGCTTACCGCAAGCAAGGTGGGGGCCACGGCCCGCACTGCGCCGCATTCGGTATTTATTGTAACTACGGGCCATTTCATGCCCGCAGTGTGGCAAGGGCGCGGGCAGGCGTCAATACGCCTGCGCTGCACTGAAGCCCCATAAGCTTGTTTTGACAAATCTCGCGCAGTTGCTATCCTCGGGAAAGAAACATTCTAGAGAAAACCCCCTAAAAATGTTGGTATTACATGTCTTTTTCATCCTGGCTACAGCGCATTTTCACACCTCACTCAACTGAGGCCCCTGATCTGGATGCTGACCCCACCGGCTTTCAGTGGAACCAGAACGCCCGTATTGTGCTGGCCATTATTGTTGTCATTTTATCGGCCTTCGTGGTCTACAGGATACTGTCCTGATGTCAAAAAAACTCTGGCGACTCACGGTGCGTGACGATTTTTCCGCAGGGCACGCGCTGCGGCACTATGAAGGCAAGTGCGAGCGTATGCACGGGCACAACTTTGCAGTGGAGCTTACCGTGGAGGGTGAAAAACTTGCTCCGGGTACAGAAATGCTGCTGGATTTCAAGGTACTGAAGAAAGGCCTCAAGGCCGTGCTGGACGCGCTGGACCATCGCCTGCTCAACGAAACGCCGCCCTTTGACCGCATAAACCCTTCATCCGAAAATCTGGCGCGCCATATCTGGCAAGGCATGGAAGCGCTGCTGGCAGCCCACGACGATCCGCAGGCAAAGCTTGTACGCCTGTACAGCGTTACCGTGTCTGAAAAAGGCGCACAAAGCGCCACATATCTGGAAACAAACTAGGCCAGCCCCCGCCTCGGAAAGCTCCCATGCCACAGGCACTCTGTCTTCTACACGCCAATTGCCAGGGCGAAGCCCTGCAGCCGTTGCTGGAGAATACCCCGGCCTTTGCGCGGCGCTTTATCATCCGCCATTACGTCAATTACACGCGGGAAAGCATTGACGACAAGGATTTAAGCCAGTGCTCGCTTTTTCTTTATCAGCGCCTGGCCCCCAAATGGGGAGACATCTCCAGCGAGCAGATTTTGCCCCGCCTGCCAAAGAGCTGCCAGGCAGTTGAGATTCCAAACCTTTTTTTTAAAGGGTACTGGCCATTTTGGACCAACAAGACGGCTATCAACTTTGGCGACAGTTTGCTTGAGAGTCTGCTTGCGCGCGGCCTGAGTTCGGAAGAAGCGCTGCATATCTACCTGCGCGCCACCCCCGCCATGCTGGGCGATGTGGCCGCCGTGGCAGAAGAAAGCCTGCGCCGGGAAGAAGAAAAGCAGGCCGAAAGCCCTATTGTTTGCGCGCCTTTATTGCGTGAACTGTGGCAGAAGGAGCAGCTTTTCATCACCGTCAACCACCCGGGCCGTACCCTGCTTTTTCATATGGCCGACAGCCTGCTGCGCCTGCTCGGACTGGGCGGGTTGCCTCAAGAGACCAGGCGCGCCTACATGCACCCGCTTGAAGACTTTTGGCTGCCCATACACCCCAGGGCAGGCGCACTTTTGCAACTGCCCTTTGCCGCCGCCACACGGCGCTACCCCGCGTACCAGACCAGCCTGACCCACGCGCAATATTCGGGCTGTTATCTGGCATGCAGAGCCCACAATACAACGGATTTGATCACTTTTTTAAAAAATCTGCCGCCTGGGCATGATGCCTGAACGGCAAAAAAAGGAGTTCGTATGAAGGTGCTTCTTATCAACGGCAGCCCGCACCCCAAGGGGTGTACTTTTACGGCGCTGTCAACAGTTGCAGCGCAACTGGAAAAAAACGGCGTTGAAGGCCAGATTCTCCAGATCGGTGCCAAAGCCATACGCGGCTGTATTGCCTGTGGAAAATGCATCGACACGGGCTACTGTGTTTTCAAGGATGACCCGGTCAATGAAGTCATTGACCTTGTACGCGCCGCCGATGGCCTTATCGTTGGCTCCCCGGTGTACTATGCCGGCCCCAACGCCACCCTTTGCGGACTTTTGGACCGTGTGTTCTTCATGAAGTCCGCGCCCTATGCCTTCAAGCCAGGGGCTGCCGTAGTGAGCTGCCGCCGTGGTGGTGCCAGTTCCTCATTTGACAGGCTGAACAAGTACTTCACCATTGCCCGCATGCCCGTGGTTTCTTCGCAGTACTGGAATTCAGTGCACGGCAACAATGCCGAAGAAGTGGTGCAGGACAGGGAAGGCATGCAGATCATGCGTACCCTTGGCGACAACATGGCGTGGATGCTCAA
This sequence comes from Desulfovibrio sp., assembly GCA_028708195.1. GTDB lineage: Bacteria > Desulfobacterota > Desulfovibrionia > Desulfovibrionales > Desulfovibrionaceae > Desulfovibrio. The sequence goes on along the minus strand of JAQVZK010000046.1, from coordinate 7,715 downwards.
GTGCATTGCCGCTGGCAAGGCCGCCGGTATCAACCCGCCCACTCCTGAACCCATTGATGCTACTAACTTTATCCGCTAGCAGTTTTGCATAACTACCCAGCGTTAAAGTAATGTAAGCGATGTAAAGGTTCGGCTGCTCCAGAGGTACCCAGAATAAGGGTTTGCCTGGAGGGCAAAGGTAAAAAAAGCCCGAAGACATTCACGTCGTTGGGCTTTTTTATATAAATTGTGCCAGCCGTAAGAGGTGTGGGGGAGGCGACCCTTTTACAAAAAGGGGTCTCCTCCACAAAGCATTTCAGATTCCTGCCCCATAAAGCATCTCGCAACTCTCACCCCAGAACATTTCAAATACTAAATTAGGGCAGTTGGGGCTTCAAGGGCATAAGTTCTTTGTAAGGTCCACGCAGGTTGTACACAAAATTGGCCATTTTCAAATCACCGCTGACCAGCATCATGAGCAGCACTTTGGAGGCCTTGTCTTCCCGCACGATCCCGTAGCCTTTGACGCCCTGCTGTTCAAAGGTGAACTCCCACTGGCCCTGACGCTGCACCGGGGTGCTTCCACCCAGCCGTTGTGCGTTGGCTTTGACTGCGGCCTCAGCCTCTCCTGCTTTGGCGGGCCCCACGATAATGAGCACCGAGGCCTTGTGATCCTTCTGGCCGAGCAGAACCTGAATGGCATCCTTAACCTTACCTGGGCCGTTAACAACCACCCAGTCGGCAGGCAGTTCAATGCTGTAGTACTTGGTCGTCACGGGCACTGCCTGGGCACTGCTGACCAGGGGCGACAGCCCCAGCAGAGCAAGGAGGCAAACCAGCGCCCATGCAGTTTTGATACGGTGAAAAAAGGGCATGGCGTTCTCCATCATTTTCTTGAGTAACCATTTTCAAATCGCTTTGTGGCCGGTGAGCGCCGTTACGCTGTGAGCATCTGAACTCCTGGGACAGCAATCCGACACTCCTTACCTGAGTCAGTTTACGGACGGTGAGCTTTCGTGTCCACAAAAAGGGCCTCGTCCCCCCTTGCCCGCTGATAACAATATTTGTAATATCGCCTCCTAGTGAGGAATACCATGCTGCAAAAACTGAATTCTTTTCGCTCAAAGCTCTATGTCTACCGGTTTGAACTGCTCATGGCATCCCTTTCGTGCGTATTTGTCTTCAATATCTTTTTTCCTGACAATATCTACGGCGGCATGGCCCAATCCATCTATTTGCCGTTTCAGTTGCTGGCCGGGCTGGTGATTTTTGAATTCAAAAGGCGCGTCATCTGGCTCGTCGTGCTTTTTGGCGTCTTGCTCATGATCTGTCGGTCGCTGAACATCTTTTTTGCCAGCAGCTTGCTGGCGGAAGTTCTGCTGCTCTACATCTGTTTTTTTGGCAGTGTCACTCTGGAGGTTTTTCGGCAGATAGCCCGTGCCCATATGGTCACCACCCGCATTCTTTACGCGGCTGTGTGCGGCCTCATGCTCATTGCCTACTGCGGTTTCTACCTCTTTTTGGCCATCGAGTTTGCCACCCCCGGCTCTTTCAACGGCCTGGGCGAAGGCGAGAATGCCATCAATAATCTTTTTTATTTCAGCTACATAACAATCCTGACCATAGGCTACGGCGACATCACACCCAACACCTGGATAGCCAAAAATGCGGTCATACTGGTGGGCTTTATTGCCTATGTTTACTCAATTGTAGTCATAGCCACCATTGTGGGCAGAGTGCAGCGCGTGCCGCACCCCGCCCCGACCGATCAGACCAGCGGGATGCCCAAGGCGGTTCCCCCTGCCCCCCACGCAACGGCAGCCGCGCAGGGCACGCAGGCCAACCCCCAGGCCAGTGCTCAGGCCAATGCGCACACCAGTTCTCAGGCAGAAACGCATACCAAAGAGTAAGCGCCGCAGGGCGCGGTACAGCGGCTTGCACTGCCACGCCCCGGCCTGCCCTTTGCCGGGCAGGGCAGCATTTCAAGCTTGAAGTGTTCTCTGGCATGGCAGGGGTAACACTGCCCTAGGCCTTGCGCCGGAACATCCATACCGCCACGCTCACAGTCACAATGCTGATGCAGGTTATCTTGCCGAGGATCGCAACTGCGGCAACCACAGTGATATCCTTGAGAAAAACCCCCTGAACAATTTCCGTAAAGTGCCGCAGAGGATTAAGCTGGCTGGCGTACTGCAAAAACAGCGGCATGTTCATCACCGGCGTCACCGCGCCAGAAATGAGTATGCAGGGCACCCCCACGGTAAACGCGCCCAGAAAGGCCTGCTGTTGCGTGGCTGACAGCGATGACACCATAAGCCCCACCCCGCCCGCGGCCGCCGCAAATACCAGCATAGCCAGATAGAGCAGCAGCACAGACCCGCTAAAAGGCACACCAAAGCCCAATACTGAAATGAGCAAAAATATGGTGCCGTGCACCATGCCCACAAGACAGCCGGGCACAAGCTTGGCCAGTGCTATTTCAGTGGGGATGGCGGGCGAGACCAGCAACTGGTCAAAAGTGCCCACCTCCCGCTCACGTGCGACAGAAAGGCCTGTGACGACAAGTCCCAGCATAAAGCTCAACATGCCAATCAGGTTGGGCAGAAAAAACCACCGAAATTCCAGGTTGGGGTTAAACCAGCAGCGCATGCGTATGTCCAGCCGGGGCACCTCGGCGGCGTCGTTTTGCATGGCAAAGCCACGCGGCGTGGCCGTGGCTACCTGGGCCACCATGCGCTCAAGATAATAAGACGCAATCTGCGCGGCGTTGGAGCGCCGCCCATCCAGAATAACTTGCGCCTGTGCCGGTTCGCCCTTATCAATACGGCGCGAAAATTCCTCATCAAAAACCAGCACAAAAAGCGCCTTTTGCTGATCTATGACAGGACGAATCTGCCCTTGGCCCTGCAAGTGCCCCACGCCGCGAAAGGTGGGGGAGCCTTCAATGGCGTGTATGATCTCGCGACTCCAGCGCCCGCTGTCGTTGTTGAGCACGGCCACGTCCACATTGCGCACTTCCATTGTTGCTGCCCAGCCAAAAATCACAATTTGCATGAGGGGCGGCACGACGATGAGCATGCGTGAGACACGGTTGCACAGCAGCACCAGCAGTTCCTTGCGCACAATGACGGCCATGCGTCGCACGTTCAAATGCGGAAAATACCCGCCAAGGCGAGCCGCCAGCCGCGCGCAAAATCCCTTGGCCGGCGCAGAAGCAGGAGTAGAAGATGCCGTGTCGCGCCCCGACATCACACATCCAGCCTTTTAACGAGGTTCTTGTAAACCAGCCCCAAGAGCACGGCAGCCAGCAGCCCCATAAAAATCAGGCTGGGGCCAAAAATCTCCCACACGTCACCTGTTAGAAAAATGGTGCGCAGGCAGGTGTTGAAGTAGCTGACAGGCAAGAGCCGGGTAATGGCCTGTAAAACAGCGGGCATGCTGTTGATGTCAAAAACAAAACCAGACAACAGCAGGGCTGGCAAAAAACCAGAAAACAGACCGGCCTCGGCGGCCACAAGCTGACCGCGCAACGTCACAGAAATGAGCAGCCCCTGCCCAAGCGCGCTGAGCATAAAAACAGAAGACAACAGCAGCAGCACCCACCAGGACCCGCGAAAAGGCACTTCAAAAAGCAGCACTGCCGCCCCGGCGCACAGGGCCATGCTGAACATGCCCATGCAGAAATAGGGAATGAGCTTGCCCAGTAAAAGCTGCAGGCGGCTGACCGGCGTTGCAAACATGGCTTCCATAGTGCCGCGTTCCCACTCACGGGCGAAAACCAGAGAGGTCAGCAATGTGCCAATAAGCGTCATGATAACCGTAATGGCTCCGGGCACCAGAAACTGCACGCTTTTGGCCGCCGGGTTGTACCAGTAGCGGGTTTGCAGGATAATGGGCGGCTCGGCCGCGACACCGCCGGGCACGGCTGTTGTCTGCCAGTTGGTCACAAGCCCCTGGCTGTAGCTCTGGATATACTGGGCCGTGTTGGGTTCAGACCCGTCCACGAGAACCTGCACCTGCCCTGCCCCGCCGCGCTCAAGTGCCGCGTCGAAATCCTGCCTGAACACCAGAATTCCCTGCACGTCCGAATCGCGCATGAGCCGGGCGGCCTCATCCATACTGCCGGCGCCACGAGTCGAAAACCAGGGCGAGTGCGCAAAGTTGGCCGCAAGGTCCAGGGAATGCCTGCCTCCACTTTCATTGAGCACCGCCAGCCGCAGCACCCCCGCATCCAGCGTGATGCCGTACCCGAAGAGCAGCAGAAAAATCAGCGGCAGAACGCCCGCCACCAGATAGGAGGACGGGTCGCGCACAATCTGCTGAAATTCTTTGCGCATAAGGGCAAACATCTGCTGGAGCCAAAGGTTTTGCTTCATGGCCTCTCACAAAAAAAAGCGCGCCGCCTCGCCTGACGCGTGTTATGGTTCTTGCGGGCAGCGCTATTGGAGGTGCTGCCTGTCGTACGCTTCAATGTTGGCGATAAAGGCCTCTTCCAGCGTGGGATCTTCTACAGTTTTGCACGAGGCCTTGAGTTCGTCAGGCGTGCCCATGCGGATCATGGCCCCACGGTAGATAAGGGCAATGCGGTCGCAGTATTCGGCCTCTTCCATAAAATGGGTGGTGACAAGAACCGCTGCCCCGGCAGTGGTCATGGCCGAAATGTGCTTCCAGAAATCGCGGCGGGTTCGCGCGTCCACACCAGAGGTGGGTTCGTCCAGAAAAAGCACGGGCGGTTCGTGCAGTGTGGCGCACAAGAGCGCCAGGCGCTGCTTTTGCCCAAGCGGCAAGTCCACCGTACGGCTGTGCAGAAAGTTTTGCAGGTTCAGGGCCTTGGCCAGCACGGGCAGCAGGGCTTCGCGGCGCTGGCGGCTTAAGCCATAAAGCTCGGCAAATATCTTGATGTTTTCCAACACCGGGATGTCGGGATAGAGGGAGAATTTTTGCGCCATATAGCCCAGGTGCGCGCGGGCCTCGCTGCCCGCCGTGAGCAAGTCCCTACCGTCCACAGCGCAGTGGCCGGAAGTAGGGCGGGAAAGGCCGCAGAGCATGCGAAACGTGGTGGACTTGCCCGCCCCGTTGGGGCCAAGCAGACCGAAAATTTCGCCGGGGCGCACGTCAAAAGTGATGTCACGGGCGGCGGTAAAATTGCCAAAGGTTTTGGTGAGTACATCGGCCTCAATGCTTGGCCGGGGCGGGACACCAGAAACTGTGGCATCAGGGCCTGTGGCGTCGGGGGGCACTACACCCGACGGGGTGGCCCCATTGCGCACATGCAGCTTTCCGTAGGGCGAAGGGGTTTGGTCTATGCCGCCCACAGCGCTCATATAGGCATCCTCCAGCCGGGGATCCACGGCCTCGCCGCCCTTGTCCAGAACCTCGCGCCGCAGTTCGGGGGGAGCGTTCTCGGCCAATACCAGGCGGATGCGGCTGCCCTGCACAAGCGCATCCTCAATGCCGGGCCGCATGCTCCAGGCGGCCAGTTCTCGCCTGTTGTCTCCGGCAGGGGGCCGCAGCAAAAAAACCCGGCCCTGCGCCCGCGTGGTGAATTCCTGCGGGGCTCCAGCGTAAAGAACGCTGCCCGTATCCAGCACAATGACCTGCGCGCAACGCTCGGCTTCTTCCAGATAGGCTGTGGCCCAGACGACAGTCATGCCGTCGCGGCTGAGATCCTGCACCATGCGCCACAACTCGCGGCGCGATTGCGGGTCTACCCCCACACCCGGCTCGTCCAGAAGCAGCAAACGCGGCGACCCCAAAAGAGCGCAGGCAATGCCGAGCTTTTGCTTCATGCCGCCAGAAAGTCGCCCGGCAAGCCTGTCAGTAAAAGGAGCAAGCGAGGTAAAGCGCAACAAACGGTCAAACATGGCTTGGCGCGCCTGCCCTTCAAGCCCCCGCAGGCTGGCGTGCAAAAGCAGGTTGCCCATAACGCTGATGTCTTCATACAGGCCGAAACGCTGCGGCATGTAGCCTATGCTGTTGGCGCTCTCGACCACAAGTTTTTGTGGCGGCCTGCCAAAAACCACAGCCTCGCCACACGTGGGAAGCATCAGCCCGGCCAGAATGCGCATAAGCGTGGTCTTGCCCGCTGCATCCGGCCCCACAAGGCCGGTGATGCGCCCAAGAGGCACCACGGCAGAAACGCTGTTCAGGGCAGTCACGGCGCGGCTTCCCTTGCCGAAGGTCATACCAAGATCACGCAACTGTACGGCCGGTTCTCCCACCTGGGGCGGGGTTTGTGCCGCCACGGTGCTCATGGCCTGGCTGCCTCTTCAACCACAATGGTGACAGGCATGCCCTGACGCATGAGGTTTTCAGGGTCTTCGGCCTGCACGCGCAAACGGTAGACCAGCGCTGTGCGCACCTCACGGGTTTCCACCGTCTTGGGCGTAAATTCCGCAGTGGGAGAAATGAACCCCACCTTGCCAGAAAAGCTTTTGCCCGGCGCTGCATCCACGAGCACGCGCACGGCCATGCCCGGCTTGATGCGCCCAAGATCAGGTTCATCGACATAGGCCCGCAGCCAGACCGGATCGGTGAGGGTGAGGGTATAGACTGTCTGCCCTGCCTGCACGATAGCCCCAGCCTCGCGGACGCGGGTTAAAACCACGCCTTTTTGCGGGGCCGTAAGCACACTGTCGTGCAACTGAATTTCGGCCCGGTTCAGGGCTGCGGCGGCGGCAGCCACGGCGGCGCGCTGGGCCAGCACATCCTCTTCTCTGTAGCCGGAAAGCAGCATGTCCAGTTGATCCTGAACAGAGCGGAGCCTGGCAGCAGTTTCGCGGGACTGCGCGCGGGCATTATCCAGTTCTTTTTGGGAGATGGCGTTGGAGGTGCGCATGGCCGTAACACGGCGCAGATTGATGGCGGCGTTTTCTGACAAGGCCGTGGCCGCGCTTACCGCTGCCCTGGCCTGGGCGATTTCTTCAACGCGGTAGCCGCGTTCAAGCCGTGCCAGAGAGGCTTTTTCTCCCTCAAGGCGGGCGGCGGCCTCATCCCGCTGCTGGGTGAGCAGATCGGCGTCCAGTTGCGCCAGAGGCTGCCCCTCGGCCACACTGTCGCCCTCGTCCACAAGAACAGCGGCTATACGTCCGCCCACACGAAAGGCCAGGTCAACCTGACGGATGTCAATGTTGCCGTAGAGCGTGAGGTTTTTGGCATGCCTGTTGTCAAGCCAGCGCCACAAAAAAAAGGCTGCCAGCACGATAACTGCCACGGCAGCTATGCTTACAACCTTGCGAGAGATTTGCATGGGCCCTCCGATCCCCTGAGACGTTTGACTATCGTTTCCGGTGGTTGACGGGCAGCCCTTGGGCTTCACGCGTTCACTGCCCTGCCCGCCGTCGTGTAAACTGCCGCCACATGGGATGTATGACAACTGGTGCAAAACATACGCAGTGCCGCGCGCCTTGTCCACAAAAGCCGCTTGCTGAAGAGCACCAACGACCGTGGCAGATAATGAAGAATGTTCATTTCAGTGGCAGATTGGGACCAAGAACGCCGTTTCAGCAATGAACGCTGTGGACGGCTCACGGTTTGCGCCTTCCCCCTCCTTCACTTCTGCCCCCCGCACTTCATTCATCCAGGGCACAACGCGCCCGCCCCGGCTTGCAAAAGCCGGGGCGGGGTATCTGGCAGCCTGTACTGCCGTGCGAGGCGCAATGCCCATTGGGCGTTGCGCCTTCAGACCTTATATTTCAGAAGTGTCGATGCCGCAGGCGCGGGCAACACCCGCCCCG
>JAQVZK010000045.1 GCA_028708195.1 Desulfovibrio sp. | reverse complement strand
CCGGCAAGGGCTGGCCGGACAAGAACGGTCAGGGGCGGCACCAGGGCCGGACAAAGCCGGTCAGGGGCGGCCCTTGGCCCCCCAGGCAGATCAGGCCAAAGGCTTTTCCGCAGCAGGCATGCGTATGTCTTCCAGCGCCTGACGCAGTCTGTCAAGCCCCTGCGCAAAAGAAGCGTCTTTTGCCAGCGGCAGGGTGAGCCCGGCGGGGGGGTGCACGCGCGCGCCCGGCATGGACGCGGCAAGGGCCACTATGCGCTCGGGCTGCACGGCGTTCTGCCCGTCAGGCCAGGTCAGGCGCACATAGTCGCGGTGCACGTCGGCTTTCTGCACCTGAAGTTCCGTAAGAAACTGCTTGAGGTCAAGCACAGCCAGGAAGTTTGTCAGTTCTTCGGGGAAGGGTCCAAAGCGGTCGCGGATGGACAGGGCTGTTTCTTCCCGCGCGGCCCCGCCAGAGGCCGAGGTCAGCGCCTTGTAGCAGCGCAGGCGCTCACGCCCGTCATCAATATATGTAGCGGGAATATGCGCCGGCAGCCCCAGTGTCAGTTCGGTTTCGCTCACGAGGCTTTCGGGCATGCCCTTGAGGCGGCCCACGGCTTCTTCCAGCATTTCGAGGTACAGGTCGAGGCCCACGCGGCACATATGGCCCGACTGCACTTCGCCCAGTATATTGCCAGCCCCGCGCAGACGCAAATCTTCCATAGCCACCTGAAATCCCGCGCCCAGATAGTCCATATCCAAAATAATGCGCAGGCGCTCCTCGGCCACGGCGGTCAGGCGCTCGGCATCGGGCACGACAAAGAAGGCATAGGCCTGCCTGTCACTACGCCCCACCCGCCCGCGCAACTGGTACAGTTGCCCAAGACCGAACATCTGGGCCTGATCTACCACCAAGGTATTGGCGCGGGGGAAATCCAGCCCGGATTCCACAATGGAGGTACAGACCAGCACATCCAGTTCACCATGCCAGAATTTGTGCATGGTGTCTTCAAGCACGGTTTCTGACATCTGGCCGTGGGCCATGCCCACGCGGGCGGTTGGCACAAGCCTGCGCACATACTCCGCCACGCGCTCAAGCCCCTGTACCCGGTTGTATACCCAGAATATCTGGCCTTCGCGCTCTATTTCGCGCTCCATCACCTTGCGCAGCACGTTGTCGTCCCTGCGCAGCACGGCGCTGGCCACGGGCTTGCGGTCCTGCGGCGCGGTTTCAATAATTGAAAGCTCGCGTATGCCTGACATGGAAAGCTGCAGGGTGCGCGGAATGGGCGTGGCCGTGAGTGTCAGCACGTCCACATTTTTTTTGAGGGCCTTGAGTTTTTCTTTATGGCGCACACCAAACCGCTGTTCTTCATCAAGAATGAGCAGGGTCAGGTTGGGCAGCTTTACGTCTGTGGACAAAAGACGGTGGGTGCCGATGAGTATGTCTATCTGCCCTGCGGCGGCAGCCTTGAGCACGTCCTTTTGTTTGAGACGCGACACAAAACGGCTGAGCAGGCCCACGTTGACGGGAAAACCCGCAAGCCGCGCCCTGAACGTCTGGTAGTGCTGCTCGGCAAGTACGGTGGTTGGACAGAGCATGGCCACCTGACGCCCCTCGGATGCGGCACGAAAAGCCGCGCGCAGCGCCACCTCTGTTTTGCCAAAACCCACGTCGCCGCAAACAAGGCGGTCCATAGGGCTGGACTTGTCCATATCGTCCAGCACGTCCTGAATGGCCTTGGCCTGATCGGGGGTTTCTTCAAAACCAAAGGTGGCTTCAAATTCGTGGTACAATTCGCCGGGCGGATCATAACGAAAGCCCTTGGTGACCTTGCGATACGCGTACATTTCCACAAGGTCGGCGGCAATTTTTTCAATGGCCTTGCGGGCTTTTTCCTTGCCCGATATCCAGGCCGCGCCGCCCAGACGGTCAAGGGCTGGTTCCACGCCCTCCGTACCCTTGAAACGCTGAATAAGCCCAAGCCTGTCCGCAGGCACGTAGAGCTTGTCCTTGCCAGAATACTCCACCAGCAGAAAATCGTTGGCCGCAGCATTGATGTCCATATGGTGCAGACCGGCAAAACGGCCGATGCCGTAGTCACGGTGCACAAGAAGATCGCCGGGCTTGAGGTCGTCAAAAGAATCCAGCCCCTTGAATACGCGTGAAGACACACGCGGCGTTTTTTCCGCCTTGGGGTACAGGATGTCTTCGCCAAGCACCAGGGTGTCGTCCCAGGCCAGGTCCGCGCCGGATCTGAACGGCGAGACAAGAGCATAAATACCCCGCTGTTCCGGCGCGTAGCGCATGGCGGGCACAATGCCGTCCTGCTCGGCCAGCTTCAGAAATCTGGCACGGCTTCTGCCCGATGAAAAGCTGAGCACCACCTGACGGCGGCTGTTTCGCCATTCCTTGAGGGCAACGGCAAGGTGCTGCCAGGGGCGATCTTGCGTGCCGGGCAGGGGAAAAAGGTCGGTAAAGGAATGCAGGGGCCGTTCGGCGAGGTCAAGGCCCCTCTCTTCCACCCCCATGACCAGAGGTTCAGCGAACACACGCTGAAAACTGTTCCAGGGGGCGGGCTGCGAGCTTTTGCGCAGGGTCAGGGCCGCGGGCTGCGACAGGGGAGAATCGGGGGCTTCAAGCCTCTCTTTAAGGCTCAGGCGGCCATTGCGCAGGGCTTCGGCACTGTCGGCCTCGCCGGGCAGAAGCCACAGGCTGTTTTGGGGCAGCCAGTCTTCTATGAAGCTTGACGTTTCAAGGACGCTGCCGGGCAAAAGGCCAAGGCCCCCGCTGTCCAGCGATTTTTTGAAAGAATAGCACTCGTTTTCGCCAATGCGGCCTTCGGCAAACATGCGGTCGCAGCGCTCGCGGGCCGCCATAAGGCCTCGTGCGTCCAGGGCAAGGGGGCTGACTGGCAAAAGCGTCAGTTCGTCACAGCCCTGCAGGGAACGCTGGCTTTCGGCATCAAAAACCCGCATTTCATCCAGGGTGTCGCCAAAAAACTCCAGACGCACGGGTTTGGCGTATCCCGCTGGAAAAATATCAAGTATGTCGCCCCGCCGTGCCATTTCACCTGGCCGCGTGACCATAGCCACGCGCTCATACCCCCACTCAACGGCCTGATCCAGCAGCAGTTCGGGCGCGTAGTCGCTGCCCTTGCGTAGATCAAGGTTGCGGGATGTGAAAAAATCCAGGGGCACATGACGCAGCAAAAGACTGTCCACACTGCAAACAAGACAACGCGGTTGCCCCATGCCAAGGCCGTAGATGGCGGCCAGCCGCGCCGCCCATGAGGACCTGTCCTGCCGCTGGCTCAAGGCGGGCAGCGCCAGACAAGGGCTGCGCCACACAGGCTCGGACAAGGACTTGTCGCCAAGCGAAAGACCGGGGGTAAAGAGCGTGAGCAACGCGCGGGCAAGATTGTATTCTTCGCGTTCGCGCGTCACCAGAACCACAGTGCGCCCCTGCGCCATTGCCTGCACGGCAAGGCGGCAGCGCGTGGCCATGCCGCTGCGCTCAATGTAAATCTGATTTTCTTGACTTGCCAGTACTGCGTTAAAATTGTCCATTAACCTGTTTCCATATGGCTGGCCGGTATTCCTGTCCGGTCATGTTGCGCACACGGGCAATCCCGCAGAGCTTTTGTACGTTGCAATGTTGTGGAGGGGGGCAGAGGCGGCCCCCTCAGGGTGTACATAGAGCATACCACTATTTCAAAGTTTGCAACACGCCCGTTACGGCGCGTACCGCATCGAAAATGCGCAACCGCGGCAGAATGCACAAAACAGACGAGGGGGCGGCCCTAAAGCCGCCCCCGGTCAACTGAATCTGTCTGCCTGTTAGTCGGAACCGCAGCCGCCTGAGCAGCCGGAGCAACCGCCCTCGCTCTGGGGCAAGGGAATGGTGGGTTCCACCATAAAGCCCATATAGGTCAGGTCGATTTTCACGCCTTCAATCTGGGCCAGCAGGTCCTTGTTGATGCAGAAGGTGAAGCCACCCTGCTCTTCGTTCTGGTCCTCATCTGTGGCAGCATCAAGAGCCAGCGCAAGACGCGGGCCGCTGCAGCCGCCGGGGGCAAGATAGATGCGGATGTCGCTTTTTTCCTTGCCTTCAAAGTAGGCTGCCAGTTCCTTTTGGGCGCTTTCGGTAAGTTCGAGCATGGTTCCTCCATGATTTTTTTTCAGAAATATATATTCCGAAAAACAGGCTGTACGCTTCATCGGCCAACGGGGAACCAGACCCGTGGCGGTTAGTTACTTCCGCAGCTGGTGCAGCTTGAGCAACCGCCGCCGTCTGAAGCAAAGGGCACATCGGGGGTAACCGTGAAGCCCATGTAGGTTAAGTCAATGGTAACACCCTTCACTTCATCCAGCAAAGTTTTGCCCATGCAGAAGGTGTACCCAGCCTGTTCCTCGGTCGTATCCTGGTCATTCGGCTCGTCCAGAGCCAGAGCGAGACGCGGGCCGCCTCAACCAGCCGAGAGGTAAACCCTGATCGTATCCTTTTTTTTGTCCGCAAAGAACGTGTCAAGTTCTTTACGGGCGGAGTCGGTCAATTGAATCATTCTGTCCTCCATATTTCTGGTGCCTTAGTAACTAAGTCCATGCTTCTGCCTTGTCAATTGGCGGGGGACTTTTCTTCAACCACAAAAAACGATAGGGTTTGCGCAGGCACTCGTTACGGGAGGACACATGAGCACAACCCTGCTGCTTGAGCAACACGAAATGGCGCGAATGATGGAACGGCTGGCGTCCCAGATTCTGGAACGCCACGATTGTTGCGACCACGTCATGCTGGTCGGCATAGAACGGCGTGGCGCGGATATCGCCCACCGCCTGGCCGCCCGGCTTGAAGAGCGCCTAGGACACCCCGTGCAGCTCGGCACACTGGACATAAACCTCTACCGTGACGACTGGACAAGCCTTGTGGGCAAACCCCAGATCGGGCAGTCGCACATCCCCGCCAGCGTTGACGGACGCGTCATCATTCTTGTTGATGACGTGCTGTACACCGGCCGCACCATACGTGCCGCCCTGGAAGCCCTGCTGGACTATGGCCGCCCCAAGGCGGTGGAACTGCTTGCACTCATTGACCGTGGGCACCGTGAACTGCCCATACATGCGGACTACGTGGGCCGGTCTGTCAACACAAGCCGTCAGGAACGCGTGGACGTGCTGGTGGCCGAGAGAGACGGCAAGGACGCAGTTCACCTGACAACAAGCTCAACATAATTTTTGGGCGAGGGCACTGCCCTCGCCACAGTTTTTGGTGAGACACAGCCCTTGCCCGCATGTCTGCCTGGCCCGCCTGATGCGGCGGCTGATGCGGCGGCTGATGCGCCATAAACAACGGTTTCTGCGGTGGCCTTTGCCCGCATGTCCATTGGTTCGACAAATCTTTCATCCGCCAGCCCCCACAGACGACATCTGTGCGGCAATCAAGGATCGAGCATGCCCAAGCGCAAAACCTGACGCAAACCCGGCAACTTCACGGTGTGGAGTGTATGCGGGCGGCGGCGCGTTTTGCGGGTACAAGGCATGACGCGACAAACCTGAGCAAGGGGTAATCCTCCGTCCGCGTTCTGTCGGCCTCACGGCCGTTCAGCAACGGGCCAACGCCCACAAGCAGGAGCAGGAGGAACCCATGAAACAGTATTTCAACATCCTTTCCACCACTACAGGCATCGTTGTGGTGGGCCTCATTTTTGGCGTTGTGGCCGTAATGCTGCAACAGGCTGGTAATCCCGGCAATATGGGCATTTGCGTCGTCTGCTTCAACCGCGACATTGCCGGGGCTGTGGGCCTGCACAGGGCTGAAGTGGTGCAATACCTGCGCCCTGAAATTCTGGGCATGGTGCTGGGAGCTTTTGCGGCGGCCATGCTTTTTGGCGAGTACAAGCCACGCGGCGGCTCTGCCCCCATTACCCGCTTTTTTCTCGGTGCCATCGCAGGCATAGGCGCGCTGGTTTTTCTGGGTTGCCCCTGGCGCGTCATCCTGCGCCTGGCAGGCGGTGACGCCCATGCCCTTTTTGGCCTTGCGGGCCTTATTGTTGGCGTAGGCATTGGCACCGTGTTTTTTCGCATGGGTTTTTCACTTGGCCGCAGCCAGACGCAGGGAAAAATATCGGGCCTCTTGCTGCCTGCGCTCATGCTTGGGCTTGTGGCCCTGTATCTTGCTGATCCGCAAGTGATCGGCGAGCTCAAAAGCGGCGTGCTCTTCTATTCCATAAAGGGGCCCGGCTCACAGCACGCGCCCTTTATCTTCTCCCTGTGCGCTGGCCTTGCTGTGGGCTTTCTGGCCCAGCGCAGCCGTTTTTGCACTATGGGTGCCTTGCGCGACGTCATTCTTTTCAACCAGTGGTATCTGGCTTTGGGCTTCATAGCCATGTTTGCGGCGGCCCTGGTCATGAACCTCAGCTTTGGCTCCTTTCACTGGGGTTTTGAAAACCAGCCTGTGGCCCAGCCAAACAACCTCTGGAATTTTATGGGCATGGTTACGGCCGGCCTTGCCTTTGCGCTTGCGGGCGGCTGCCCCGGACGTCAGCTTTTCATGGCTGGCGAAGGCGACAATGACGCCGCCGTCTTTGCCGTTGGCCTCATTGTGGGCACAGCCATGGCCCATAACTTTGGCATGGCCTCAAGCACAACCGGCATTGGCCCCCACGGCATGGCTGCCACCCTGGCAGGACTTGGGATTTGTCTGTGCGTAGGATTCTTCAACTGCAAGAGAGGCGCATAATGTCTGAACTTATTGATACCCGCGGCCTTTCCTGCCCGCAGCCCGTGCTGCTCTTTCTCAACGCCGCCAAGGCTGATGCCTCAAGCGCGTTCAATGTGCTGGTGGACAACGACGCCAGCCTCGAAAACGTCAGCCGCGCCGCCCGCAACCGTGGCTACAGCGTTGAGAGCTCCGATGAAGGCCAGGGCATAACCCGGCTTGAAATCTACAAGTCCTGACAAATACCAGGGCCACTTGCGCTAAAATCCAGCCGGGCGGGCCATGCCCGCCCGGCGAGATAGCATAATCGAGAGAGCATGATGGACAACATTTCGGGCAAGAGCGGCAAAAAATCCGGCGGGCTGATGCACAGGCTGCGTCAGGCTTTTGGGGGGCTTGTCAACGACCCGGCCCGGCTTGCTTCGGACAAAATCCAGCCAGCTTCGGGCAAAATCTCCCCAGATCAGGAGGCGGTCAAGGCGCTCAGCGACAGGGGGCTGCTGGTCTTTGCCCACACGGGCGAAGTCATCAAGGCCGAAAGTCTGCTGCGCAAAGCCGGGCTTGCCGTTGAGGTCAAAGGCCCGCCGCCGCAGTTGCGCACGGGCTGCGACATGGTGGTGGTTTTTGAGCTGGTCAGTCAGGCCCTGGTGCTGGAAACCCTGGCCAAGGGCGGCCTGCGACCAGAACAGGTCGTCAGTGCCCACGATGTATTGCTTGAACCGGTATCGCTGTACCACGTCAAGCATCTGGGCCACTGGATCATGGTGCGCGCCGCCAATATGAAGATTACCCTCGACAAACGCGACGGGCGCATTGTGAACATATCTGGCGGCGGCTGCCCGGACGTGCCCTGGCTTGCGCACTGCCTGTGCGGCCTGCGCCTGGATGAAGCCCCCGAACCGCGAAGCCTGGGGCAGACGCTCTGCTGCTACAGCCTGCAAAAAGCCTATGAAGAACTACGGAGGCAGCACCCGTGTGGTACATAGCGGGCACACTGCCAGACAGGGATGTGGGCCTTTGCACGGCGGCGGCGCGCGCTCCGGCGCAAGTGCGTGACGGCATGCTGCATCTGGCTGATGGCATGGCCATACCCGTGCAGCGCGGCACTGCGGCACTGGCCGCCACTGCCATACTGGCCTGCGAGGCCCTGGGCTTTGAGCCCCCACGCCTTCTGCTGGCCGGAGACACGGGTTCCGGCGCTGGCAGCCGCGCCCTGTATGCGTGGCTTACAGAGCATGTCACAGCCCTGGCCCCCGAGGGGCTGACCTTTCACTATCTTTTTCCCGATGTTGACTGGCACAACCGCGTGCTCATGGCCATGCAGGCGCTGCAACCGGCCCCCGTACTGGTTGCGGACGCGGGCTTCATGTATGTGGCCAAGATGAGCGGGTATGCCGACGCCTATGACCTCTTTACGCCGGACATTGGCGAAATGGCCTTTCTGGCTGACGAAAAAGCCCCGCATCCCTTCTATACCAGAGGATTTTTGCTGGCAGAGGAGGATGACATCCCCGCCCTGCTGGCCCGCGCCCAGACGCACGGCAACTGCCCAGCCAACCTGATCATCAAGGGCCGCGCCGACCATATTGTCTGTGAAGGACACCTTATGGCGACGGTTGCAGAACCCTCGGAACCGGCAATGGAATGTATAGGCGGTACAGGCGACCTTGTGACTGGCCTTGTCACTGCCCTGCAGGCGGGCAAGGTTCCGTTGTGCAGGGCCTGCCTCGCCGCCGCACGCCTTGCCCGCCTGCTGGCACGGCACTGCGCCCCCGACCCCGGGACCCAGGTAGGACAACTGCTGGTGCAGTTACCCCAGGTTTTGCACAGTCATGCCCAGGAGATTTTGAAGCCCGACCGTTAAAAAGCCCCGCCTAAAAAATACGCCCTGAAGTTGGGTAGCTCCTGCAACACTTATTGTTGACCAGGCACTAGCCTTTTGAAACGGTATCGAATAATATCAGCTAGCCATAAAAATCTTAAAAAGATGGGCGTATTTTATACGTGCATGAGCCTGCCATACAACAAAGCGTTTTATTAGTATAAAACACCGTATTTTATGCATACATAAATATTTTTTCATGCAACCATAGCAGTGTCATGTCTGTTTATGGCGCATATTGGAGCTATAACATATTAATTTTTTAAATTAAAACCAAAATTAAACATATGCATCAACATACGTGCCATAAACAGCACAAACACTATAACAGTACTTCACCTGAATTTACAGTTGCATTTAAATAACGCCCATTATTTTTTATAACACACTATTATGATTATGGCTCAAGGTTTCACAGCAACGAAAAACAAACTACGCCATACCTGCCCACCCTCAAAACCTGCAGAGCTCCAGCTCGCGTCAAAGCAAGAAAAAATACAACTACAAAAGCAGCGCCATAAAAACTTTCAGTGCTGCAACTCAAATTTGTTGGAATGCCTATGGCAGACACCATTAACGCAAGCCAGTCATCAACAGGCACTGCGCAAATGGTAAAAATAAGCCGCCTGCGGCAACTCTGGAGCCTCACATGAAAGACCCGTCAAGAGACCACCGATATTTTTATACGACACTTCTGGTCTCGTTGTTGCTGACGCTTATGGGAACATGGTTTCTTGTGGAGCGCGGCTCCCAGGTGCGCACTGCCGAACTCAGAAGTGTTTTTACTTTGCAAAAAGAAAAACTGGCAAGCGTTCTGACAAAAATATTCTATAAAACACAAACGCTTGCCACTCTCGTTATTGCCAAAAACGGTAAAATTGAAGGCTTTGAGCAGGTGGCGGCCGCCCTTCTTGACGACCCGTGCATTCAAGTCATGGTTATCGCGCCACAGGGCGTCGTAAGCCATGCGTACCCCTTGCAGGGCAATGAGGCGGTACTGGGCAAAGACCTGTTGGCCCACTCCTACGGCAGCCAGGAGGCAATAAAAACCCGGCACAGCAGCAACATCGTCATGGCTGGCCCCATACCTCTCATCACGGGCGGCTCGGGCCTCGTGGGCAGGCTCTCGGTCTATATCAAGGACCAGAACGGGGCCAGACAGTTCTGGGGGCTCGTTTCCATTGCGCTCCATTTTCCTGAAGTACTGAAAGATGCGGAGATGGAGCTGCTTGACGATCTGGGCCTGCACTATCAAATCTGGCGCACCAACCCCGACAATGGCGCACGGCAGTTAATCGCCGTGGGTACCACCCCTGAAGAAAAAGGGGCCCCCTACCTTGAAATGCCCATGCAGATCCTGAACGCCCAGTGGGTTTTCAAACTTTCTGAAAAGTGGGCGTGGTACCAACGAACGGAGACATGGCTTTATGTGAGCTGCAGCCTTCTGTTCAGCCTGCTGTTTGCCATGCTTGTACAGCGCAGCCATGACATAACCCTGGCGCACAAACGCCTGGAAGAAATTGTGTATTTCGACTACCTGACAGGAATTTTCAACAGGCGCGGCCTCTTCAAAAACCTCAGCACGCGTATCAAAAACGATCCTGATAAAAAATTCAGCCTGTACTATCTGGACCTGAATAATTTCAAACCCATCAATGACAACTACGGGCACAAGGCCGGAGACCTGGTATTGCAGCACGTTGCGGCCATTATGAGCAAATACGCTCCCAAGCCACACACCTTTGCCCGCATAGGCGGTGACGAATTCGTTCTCATCCTGCCCGAAGAAATTGATGCCGCTCAAGCACAAGACGCGCTTGAAAATACACGCCAAGCACTGTCGAAAGGCTTGCCAGACGAAGGAATTTTTGACCCCATTACCTTCAGCACCGGCGTGGCTGTGTACCCCGATGACGGTTCAGACCTTGATGGCCTGTTCGTACGGGCCGACCAGGCCATGTACAGGGATAAAAGCTCGCACGGCAGCATACGCCGCCCCCCCCGCAACTGATAGGTTGAAAAGCTTTGTGGAGGGACGCTTGTTGAATGAGAATTTTTAAGAGCATTATCGTTGGGTAGTTACAAAAACGGGCGGCGGGCACTTGCCCGCCGCCCGCAGCGTTGAAGTCAGAACAGCGTACTTTTATGCAGCAAGCCTATCTTTCAAAATAGGTATACCCGCGCAAGCCATCTTCAAAAGCCTGCATGATGGAAAACCTGTCGCTGGGCGTAATGCGGCCCTGCCGCACGGCCTGTTCGGCAGTGTCACGCAAATCTTCCAGAATATGGCGGGGGTCGTATTCCACATAGCTCAGGATAACCGCCACGGAGTC
>JAQVZK010000338.1 GCA_028708195.1 Desulfovibrio sp. | reverse complement strand
ATTTTATTGAATCCCATGAGAACATAACATCCAATGGAAAAACCTGAATTTTTTCATTCAATTCCAGCCCCGGCCGCACGATGTCGTCCAGTTCTTTCAGTGATTCAAGTACATTGACCGGATTTGCCAGACCTGTGGTTTCAAGAATGACCTGTTCCGCGGGGGCAGCCTGTAAAAGACGTAGCAGGCCTGGCCGCAAACTGTCTGCAAGTGAGCAGCACACGCAGCCTTCGTTCAGCGCCTCTACGTGGGTTTCGCCGCGTGTGAGCGAAGCATCAAGGCCAATATGCCCGAATTCATTCTGAATGACTGCGGCGAATTGTTCCCGACCATTCAGATAATCAAGCCAGCGGCGCAAGAAAGTGGTTTTTCCTGCCCCCAAAAATCCGGTCAGGATGTGCATCACCGGCAGGTTTACGCCGTGCGCCGTCAGTTCGCTGCGCCAGCGGGCTGGCAGATGGGCCAGAACCTTGCCGCGGGCTGACATCGAAGGAAATTTTACCGGGCAGTTTCCGGCGCTGGTGGCTGTGGGTGATGGTGTTGGCGGCGCGGTTCCCATAGTGGCGTGGAGCGTCAGATCCGTGGCTCCACTGGGGTCTGCGGTCGCGCCGCTGCGCTTATGAGGGTTCATATACAGGCTCAGGCGCGATTCCTCCTCAAAGAGGGCGACGGCAGTTGCCGTCAACGTGGTAAAGAGCCGCAGCAACAGTCTGAATGCCGGAACGTCGCATTCAACTCCGCCGGGGGGCACAATCCAGCCGGCATGGCTGCATGGCTGCCCGGCGCAAGCAGTCGCTGTCGGCATGGTCGGCGCTGCAATACCTTTTTCAGAAATATGGCGATATCTGGCTGGCGCGGCCAAGGTCAGGGAAAGCCCCGTACCATCCAATGCCGTCACCATCTGCAATTCACCCATGCAGAAAGGTGCAAGTTCCTCGGCATGCCGCGAGAGATTGCGTATCTTTTCTTCATAATCGCCGTCCAAGGCCGTGGCCAGCGCCCTCAGAGGAAACATGTCCAGAACGCCATCTGTTGCGCGGGGGAATACGTGAACTGCAAACGTGCCGTATAAAAAAGATTCGTCCGCGTATTCGTTGCGGAAAACCAGGCCGTAAACGTGGGGAGAATCCACCAACCGGCAGGTCCAGGCTGCATACAACTGGTTGGAGGGCCGCACCCCCCGCCACCCAAGTGCCCTTGCCCGCTTGCGGTCAAGGTGTATGCCGGTGAGCAGACAGCTGAGAACAGAGGGACTCTCGGCATCGGTTTCGGGTGAAAGGGGACGCGGCAGCAGTGTGTCTAGACGCATGGTGGTTCTCCGTCCTGTGGGCAGTGCCAACACGGTTGGAGGAGGCCGACCTGCGGCCCCCTCCGTCTGCTCCGTTTATGTGGGAAACTTTATGACGTCTCCGTTGCCAAGGTAGTTGGTTGTTTTGGAACGAAAACGCGCCGTGCCTTTTTCAACCGGGTAGCCTGCATCCACAAACTTTTGGGCTGTAATGAGCCCGGTGCAGTGGTTGCAGCCCACCTTTTGCAGATCCCATTTTTTGAGACCTATGACCAGGTCGTCGTACTTGGGATCCCAGTCGTCAAAGGGTGAGATGTGCAGACCGCCGTAGAGCCCGTAGAACTGGTCATTTTCGTATGCGATGGTTTTGTAGGCGGTGTCGGCAAAAAGAATGATGCCCTGGTGGCAGCAGCCCGTAATGCTCACAAGGCCGATGTCCTTGACGTTGCAGTAGAGCGACATCTCGCCGAATACCTTAAAGATAATTGGACAATCGAAGCTGTAAAGCGCCACGCCGTCCTGAATTTTATGCAGGCCCTTGGACACTTCTGTCCACTTGCCCACATGCCCGCTGTCTTTGAGGTACTGCTTGCCGCTGGGGTAAAAGGTGTTAGGCGTATAAATGTGAATATTCGGGTTATATTTTGTTACCGCGGGCAGCCCGAAGTAGTGATCCATATGCTCGTGCGTCTGGATCATTGCGGCAATTTCATTATTGGCCAGCATGGTGTCGATGCCTTCCCGCTTGTAGCAGGTGTCCATCCACACATAATTCCAGCCGGTGTCAAAAAGATACTTTGTTACCTTGCCGTCCATACCCTCAATTTCTACAAGGCATGAAAAACCACCGGCATTCTCCGGGTGCACGCTGTTTTCACTCACGATCTGCCAGGCTTCTTCAAGCTTGTGGGGCAACAGGTGCTTGATCATTTTTATACCGTCGGCGTAGCTGCCCTTGCCGATGCCCTTGCCGTTGCCGAAAGGGGGCCAGTTAAAGGTATACTGATCAACCAGCAGGCCGCCCGCGCTGGTGACGTCCTGCATGAAAACGCCGTTGTCAAACCAGCTTGTTTCAGAGATGTTGGTGATCTTGATGGCCTTGCAAACGCCGATGTCGGCTGATCCACGCTTTACATCCTTGAGAAACGTCCTGCGCATGGGAGAATACGAATACACACCCATGGCGCCAATTGCGCCTACGCCAACACCTAACGCAGCACCTTTGATAAATTCTCGTCTGTCCATATTGCTCTCCCTACTGCACAAGGGTGAAGTGCGCGCTGAACCAGGGCAGCGCGGACACTATGGCGAAGTACAGAATAACGCCTGCGAGTATGCCGGTGACAAG
>JAQVZK010000044.1 GCA_028708195.1 Desulfovibrio sp. | reverse complement strand
GGTGCGAGCTGGTTTTGCGCTCGCTGTTGTCGGGGAAAATACGGATGTGAAAGGGCTCCATATTGCGGTCGTTCTTGCCCTTGCCCAATGGCTGAAACGTATAGCTGGGGCGGGGAATACGGCCGGTGTGCAGGGCTTCTTCGCCCTCGCAGATGTCGTTGATACAGCCCCGGATGGGGTCGCGGGTAAACTGGTCGTCCAAAAAAGTTCCCAGGCGCACGCCAAGAGCGCGAGCCACTTTTTGCAGGGGGCCGATGCTGGGGTAGATGGCGTCGCTTTCAAGCTTTTCCAGATAGGTCTGGTCCAGGCCGGTATCCCTGGCCAGGGCTTCAAGGTCAACTTCACGTTCTTCGCGAAAGGAACGGATACGGGAACCAATGGTGCGGGCAGAGGGCATGGCGGGCTCCTGACTGTGACTCGTCCGGGATATTGGGTGTCCGAGCGGTTCTGTGGTGTTATTAAGAAAAGCAATACTGCGCCAACCTAGCTAAAAGCTGCGTCCCCCGCAAGGGTCTGTGTTTTTTGGGCTGTCGGGCGGCCCCTGCTGACAGGCCGTACCTTGTGCGTTAGTATGCGGCATGAGCGAAAAACATTCAGTACGACGGGCTTTTGTGGCTTCAGGCCAGGTGCAGGGCGTGGGCTTTCGTCCCTTTGTCTACAGGCTCGCCCACGAGGGCGGCCTCACGGGTACCGTAGGCAATACCTCAGAAGGCGTGCGTATGGAAGTGCAGGGGCCAGAAGCTGAAGTTGGCCGTTTTGGCCTGCGCCTGCAGGCGGAGCTTCCCCCCCTGGCCCGCCTTACCGCCCTCAGGCAGGGGGACATGCCGCCTGTTGCTGAAGAGCATGCCTTTGTTATTGTGCAGAGCAGCGGCCAGGCCGGGCACAATGTGCTGGTCAGCCCGGATGTGGGCGTGTGCGCCGACTGCCTGGCAGATATGGCTGACCCCAAAAACCCGCGCTACGGCTATGCCTTCACCAACTGCACCAACTGCGGGCCGCGCTATACCATCACCCGCTCCATTCCCTACGACAGGGCCGTCACGTCCATGAGCTGTTTTCCTCTTTGCCCCCGTTGCGCGGCGGAATACGGCAATCCGGCGGACAGGCGCTTTCATGCCCAGCCCGTGGCCTGCCCCGTCTGCGGGCCAGTTTTCTGGTTTGTGGATAAAAATGATGTGGCGGCAGGCGGCACCCTGCCGCTTGCCGCACGCTCCTGCACGGGTGGGGCAAATGCTGGTAGCTGTGAGGATACGGCAGTTGCGCAAGCTAAAGAAGCTCTCAGCCGTGCGGGCCTGGCCTCTTCTGGCAAGGTATTGCTTGAAGGCGGCATTCTGGCCATCAAGGGATTGGGCGGCTTTCAGCTTGCCTGTGACGCCCGTAACGAGCGCGCCCTGATCCTGCTGCGTGAGCGCAAAAACCGCCCCCACAAGCCCTTGGCGCTGATGGTGCGGGATATTGAGACAATCCGCACTTTTTGCGACCTCAGGCCAGAGCATGAGGCCCTGCTTGTCAGCCCGGAGAAGCCCATAGTGCTCTGCCCGCGCCGTGAGCAAGAAGGGCCGGATGCACTGCCGCGGCAGGTGGCCCCCGACACGCGTCAGGTGGGCTTCATGCTGCCCGGCACGCCCCTGCACAGCGTCCTTTTTGACTGGCTGGCCGCTCATGCGCCGCAACCGCCGGTTCTGGTCATGACCTCGGCCAATGCTGCGGGCGAACCCATCTGCCTTGGCAACAGGGAGGCGCTGGAACGCCTGCCGCATCTCGCGGACGCCTGGCTTTTGCACGACCGGGACATTCTGGTGCGGGTGGACGACAGCGTCATCACCCTGCAGCCGCAAACAGGCCCGGTCGCGGCTGGCGTGCCTCCGGTTACGGCGCAGCCGGGCCGCAGTGAGCCGCTGTTTTACCGCCGGGCGCGGGGCTATGTGCCACGGCCTGTATTTTTGGCCGACAGCACCGGAGAAGCAGCCGCGACCGGGGGGGAAGCCGGTCAGGAAGCCGGGCGCGGGGCCAATGTCGAAGCCGGGGCCAGAGCCGTCGAAGCCGGGGCCGACACCCCCTGTGTTCTCGGAACCGGGGCCGAGCTCAAGGCTACCTGCTGCCTCACGCGCGGCAATGAAGCCTTTGTGGGGCAGCATGTGGGCGATCTTGAAAATCCCGCCATTCTTGGTTTTTATGAAGAGGTGGTTGCCCATCTTGAAAAACTTCTTGAGGTCAGCCCCAAGGCTCTTGTTTGCGACCTGCACCCCGACTTTCTTTCCACCCGCTATGCCGAGGCCCGCGCAACGCGCGAGGGCTTGCCCCTGTGGCGCCTGCAGCACCATGCGGCCCATGCGGCCTCGGTTCTGGCCGAAAACGCCTGCTTTGTTCCGGCTCTGGCCCTGTGCCTTGACGGAACGGGCCTTGGCGACGACGGCACCGTCTGGGGCGGCGAACTGCTCTTTATGGACCTTGACTCGCCGGAGTGGCGACGGCTGGGGCGACTGGCTCCCTTTGCCTTGCCAGGGGGGGACGCCGCCGTGCGCGAACCGTGGCGCATTGCCCAGGCACTGGCCAGGCAGGCCGTGGAATTCGGGCATCTGGACGCTGCAGCCGCGCAGGCAGCCGCGCCCTGGCTGGCGGAGCACGCGCAGGCCTCGCACGCCGTGGATGAAATGCTGACGCGTGGCATCAACTGCCCGGCAACGTCCAGTTGCGGGCGGCTGTTCGACGCCGTGGCGGCCCAGCTTGGGCTGTGTCTGACGACAACCTACGAGGGGCAGGCGGCAATCCGGCTGGAGGATGCGGCCAACCGGGCAGAAGGCCCGCTCGGGGCAGTGCTGGCAGGCAGGGCGGATGTGGCGAATATGCGGCAGGCATCGGGCATGGTCTGGCCTGTGGGCATGGCCGAGCGTAATGGCCTGCTGGAGATGGACAGCGCCGGACTTTTTGCCAGGGTTGCAGAAAGCGTGGCTGCAGGCATGCCCGTGGCAGAAGTTGCGGGGCGTTTTCATCTTGGTTTGGCAATGGCTTTGGCCTGCATGGCGGGCAGGGCGGCGCGGTCGCTTGGCATCACAACAGTGGGGCTGAGTGGCGGCGTCATGCAAAACGCCATAATGGCGCGTTTGCTGCCTCAGGCCCTGGGCTGTTTTGGGCTGAAGGCGCTGACCCATCATGAACTGCCGCCCGGTGACGGCGGTCTGTCGCTGGGGCAGGCTGTGTGGGGCAGAAGAATGCTGGCTGCGGGCAAGGCATAGGGGCGTTGCCCCGCGCAAGGGGATATTGACGGCCCTGCGGTAAACGCCTGCCCCTGCCACCGGGAGCGCCAGCAGGCGGCCCAACGCGGGGGCTTGCGGCTTTACGGCACGCGTCTGCCCGTGCGTGCTGCTTATCTGAATCCGGCCACGGCCCGTCCCCGCTTGAGCGCCAGACGGCCCAGGGGCAGGTCGCGCCACCACAGGGCAGCCTCGCGGCCCTGAAGCCCTGTCTGGCGGCTTTGCCCGCTGAGCAGGGCGCTGATTTCGTTCAGGTCTTCCAGTACAAGGCTTGTTGCCGCATCCGGCTTTTCGGGCATAAGGGCGCGCAGGCGCGGGGCCGCGTCCAGTCTGCCTCCGCCCAGTTTGCCCAGCAGCGCGCCCTGCCATACACATTCCTGCGGCAACAGCGCGGCCGCCTGAACGGGGATAAAGCGCACGTGTTCGCCGTACAGCACCGCCTGACCGGGCGGCAGATGCGACGGATCACAGGTGGGTCCGGCAAGACAGTCCGGCGGCAAGGGCTGTCCCAACGCCTGGCGGGGAGTTTGGCGGGAGGTTTGGCGGCCAGCCCTTTTGCGCCCAAACTGCTGCGCTGCCCAAAATTCGGTTTGCTGGCCGGGGTTGGCAGAAAGTTCGTCCACACTGCCAGATTCGATGGCTGGCACGGCTGGCGTGTCATGCTCGTTGTTGCCCGCAGCATTGCCCGGCATACTGTCCGCAGTATCGGCTAAAGCGCTGTCGGGCGCATGCCCTGGTTTGCGCAGGCGGGCCACGTAGAATCCCTGAGCCTGAGAGCGCGCGCCGTCCACCCGCAGGGTTCCCTCGCCGCCGGGCAGCTCTTCCCAGACAAAGCCGGGGATGGGCGCAAGGTGGTCGCGTACAAGGCCCAGTTCTTCTTCGGCAAAGCGTACCTGATCTTCGTTTTCAGCCACATTGGTCGTGCAGGTGGAGTAGACAAGCCGCCCGCCAGGGGCCAGCAGGTGCGCCGCGTGGCGCAGCAGCCGCTGTTGCAGGCTTGTGAGGGTGTCCAGTTTGTCGCCCTGCCAGAGCTTGAGCACTTGCGGGTGTTTTTCTGCCGTGCCCCAGCCGGAGCAGGGCGGGTCAAGCAGAATGGTGTCCCACGAGCCGGGGCGCAGGGGCAGTGCATCGCCGCTGTAGGAACAGGTGCCCGCCTGAATCAGGTTGCACTGGTGCAGGTTGGCGCGCAGTGTGCCCAGCCGCGTGGGCGAAGGCTCGTTGCCCAGCACAAAACCCGTGCGCCCCACAAGCTGCGCCAGAAAGCCGGTCTTGCTGCCGGGGCTCGCGCACATGTCGAGCACCGAGGCCCCGGCGGCCGGCGCAAGGGCCACTGGAGGCAGCATGGAGGACCTGTCCTGAATATAGATGTAGCCAAAAAACGCCGCCAGCGAACTGCCCAGCGGGCGCGGCTCCACCAGCAGGCGGCGGCACAGGGGAGAAAATGGCTCGGGCTCGAATTCGTAACCCTGTGCGCGCAGCAGAGCCTCCACGGCTGTGGTGTGCATTTGCTCGCAAACAATACGGAATGAACGGGTGGCAGGTTTGGACATGGCGGCATAGTATGGGCAGGAGGTTCGGGCCGCAAGAGCTTTTTGCCGGAAATTCCGTACTGACGGCATTTTCCAGATGTTGCGCGGCGCGCCAACTGCGCGTATAGTGCGCCGGTATGGTATCCATAGGGTGCCATGCCATCCGCGTTCAGTGCGGGTGAGACCCGTGGGCGCGACGGCTGACGCACCTTTGCGGCTGCTGCTGGCCCCCAGGGACCCTGATCGACGGTTTTTGAAATTTAGGCGCCATTGCATCGCTGATGTGGCTGTATGGCTTTGCCTTGCCCGATTTTTGCGACGTGCTTCGTCCAAAAACGGCCTTGCACGCCGTAAGCAAAAAAGCCGCCCTGATCGGAGCTTCCTTTATTTTACCGGGAATCTGGCAAGATACCCAAGGAGAACGGAATGAAATTTGCCATGCGACTGACTTTTGCGGTCTGCCTCGCGCTGCTTGCCACCGGGTTTACCTCGGCAACGCAGGCTGCAGCCAAAAGTGCCGTGGTGCTACCTTTCACGGTGAATGCGCCGCAAAGCTACGCTTACCTTTCCAAGGCCGTTCCGGCCACCATTCAGGGCCGTCTGAACCGCCCCGGTGTGCTTGACGTGCGCGCTGCTCAAGGCAAGGGCACTTCGCAGGCAGAAGCCAGCAAGGCCATGAACTCCTCCGGCGCAGACTACGCCATCTGGGGGTCGGTCAATGTGGTGGGCAATGACTGCACCATCATGGTCAACAGCGTGGACAAGGCCGGAAAAACCTGGAGCAAGACCGGGCAGAGCTCTGTGAGCGCCCTGACGGGCACTGTGCAGAACCTGAGCGCCGCCCTCGGCCAGGAAGTATTTGGCCTTTCCGGTGTGCGTTCACCTGGCAGCACGGCGGCAACCGGCCCCCGTGGCTCTATGGCTCCCGGCGGTGACATCATCACCAATGAAACGGGCCAGCAGCAGGTGTACCTGAACCCGCAGTTCCGCTATCAGGGCGCCGGTGCCGGCGACGGTTCGCGCCTGCGCAGCCAGCGTCTGCCGTTCACCATGGTGGGCATGGCCGTGGCCGACTTCAACGGCGACGGCAAGAACGAAATTGCCCTCATGAGCGACAACCACCTGCGTATTTATATGTGGGATAACGAAGGCAAGCTGAAACTGCTGGGTGAAACCCTTGTTTCGCGTTCCAACCAGAACTTCTCCTTGCGGGCTATCGACCTGAACCGCGACGGCGCAATGGATCTGGTGGTGGCCACGTTTGAAGGCGAGAGCAACCGTCCCTACAGCTACTTTTACGGCTTCAAGGGCAACAAGTTCACGCAGGTGGCGGAGCGCATCCCCTACTTTGCAAGCGTTGTGCGTCTGCCCCCCACCTTCACGCCTACCCTCGTGGGCCAGGGTTGGGATTCGCTGAAACTGTTTGCCCCCGGCGTGTACACCATGGTGAAAACCAGTGGCAAGTACAGCTTCGGAACGCGGCTTGACCTGCCCAGCGGTGCCACGGTCTTTAACGTGGCCTGGCTGCCCGGCGGCAAAGGCAACAAGGGCGATCAGCTTGTCATGCTGACTGACGACGAACGCCTCAAGGTCTTTCAGGGCAACGGCAATACGCTTGTGCACACCACGATGGAGCGCTTTTCGGGTTCGGCCACCGGCATGGACCACTATAAGGGCATGCCCGGCCTTGGCGTTGACAAGAACTACCAACTGCCCAGCAAGTACTATGCTCCTATGAACCTGATCGCTGCCGATATTGGCCGTACCGGCGAATACACCCTGCTGCTCAACAAGCCCATATCAACGGCTTCGCAGATATTCGACCGCTACCGCTACTTCCCGCAGGGTGAAATTCACGCCCTGTACTGGGACGGCGTTGGCCTCGGCCTCAAGTGGAAGACGCGCCGCATCCGCGGCTCAGTGGCTGCTGTGGATCTGGCCGACGTGACCAATAACGGCGTGCTTGATCTTGTGGTTGGGCTGAACACCTCCCCCGACCTTGGCATTGGCAGCCGCCAGTGCATGATCACGGCCTACCCGCTGGACGTTTCGGCCACCAACCCCAATGTGCCGGCAGATTTGAGCGATTTTGAAATAAACCCCAATTAGAAAACGTCGGGCGCGGACAGCCCACGCATTCTGCAGCGGGCTGTCCGCCCCTGGCAAAGCCCCCTTTTCGGGGCTTTGCTTTTATTCCGTACACGTCAAGGAGACGGCATGCGCATCCTGGTGATTGGTTCCGGTGGGCGAGAACACGCCCTGGTCTGGAAATTCATGCAAAGCCCCAATGTGGAAGCGGTTTTTGCCGCGCCCGGCAATGGGGGAACCAGCAGGGAGGGCGCGGTCAACGTGTCCGTGTCTGTTGAAGACCTGGACGGGCTGGTGGAGCTTGCGCGCAGGGAAAAGATTGATCTTGTTGTGCCCGGCCCCGAGCTTCCGTTGACGTTGGGCATCACCGACCGCATGCGTGAAGCGGGCATCGCCTGCTTTGGGCCTGACAGCTACGGCGCAAAGCTTGAAGGCAGCAAGGCCTTTGCCAAGGAGATCATGGCCAGGGCCAATGTGCCCACGGCCCACAGCGCGGTGTTCAGCGATGTGGGGATGGCGCGAAACCATGTACTCAGGGCGGCAGCGCCCCTGGTGGTCAAGGCTGATGGCCTGGCGGCTGGCAAGGGCGTCATCATGGCCGCAGATGCGCAGCAGGCCTTGCAGGCCCTGAATGACATCATGAGCGACCGCGCCTTTGGTTCTGCCGGTGACCTTGTGGTGCTTGAAGAATGGCTTGTGGGCGAGGAGGCTTCCTTTCTCTGCATGTGCGATGGCGAGCGCGCCGTGCCCCTGCCTTCGGCCCAGGACCACAAGCGGGTTTTTGACAATGACGAGGGCCCCAATACCGGCGGCATGGGTGCCTACAGCCCGGCCCCGGTTTTGCCCGACAGCATGCTTGAGGAAATGGCCGACATTACCGTGCGGCCCATCCTGCGCGAGCTTGCCAAGGACGGCCATCCCTTTGTGGGCATGCTCTATGCCGGATTGATGATGACCGCCGACGGCCCCAAGGTGCTGGAATATAACGTGCGTTTCGGCGACCCGGAATGCCAGCCCATGCTCATGCGGCTTGAGGGCGATTTGCCCCGCATCATGCTTGACTGCGTTGCTGGCAAGCTTGACCCTGCCAGCATCGGGCAGAGCGCCAGGACGGCGTTGGGCGTGGTCATGACCGCTGCGGGGTATCCTGGCGCTTACGCCAAGGGTACGCCCATTACGGGCATTGCCGATGCCGACGCGCTGCCGGGCGTCAAGGTTTTTCATAGCGGCACAACCGTCAGGGACGACGTGCTTGTGTCCAACGGCGGGCGCGTGCTCTGCATCACCGCACTTGGCGACGACCTTGAAGGCGCGCAGCAGGCCGCCTATGCCGCCGTTGAAAAGGTGCGCATGGACGGCGGCTTTTACCGCAAGGACATCGGCCAGAAGGGCATCAACAGGCTGAAAGGAAAATAGTCCCGCGTGGCGACGCGGCTTGCAGGAACTATAGTAGATTAACTTTGAGAATGTACATTCTCAAAGCTTAAGAGGCCCCTGTTACGGCGCGCAACAGCGCAAATAGATTGTGTTTACGCCGTCATGGCGGGCGTCTGATCCCGCAGTCGCCAGAGCAATTTAACAGTAAAAGTGCTCTATAGATCACCCCCGGCCCTTGGGCCGGAACCAGAGGATACAACATGGCGAAAGTGGTCATATTAATGGGTTCACAGTCTGATGAAGACAAGGTGAGCCCCTGTGTGGAAGTGCTGAAGAGTCTTGGCATAAGCAGCCTCATTACCGTGAGCTCGGCGCACCGTACCCCCGAGCGCACAGAGAAACTTGTGGCTGACTGCGAAGCAGCGGGCGCGCAGGTATTCATTTGCGCAGCGGGTATGGCGGCGCATCTGGCCGGGGCCGTTGCCGCGCGCACCATACGCCCGGTCATTGGCATTCCTGTGTCCAGCGTGGCTCTTGGCGGTATGGATGCTCTGCTTTCAACGGTGCAGATGCCCCCCGGCTTCCCCGTGGCCACAGTGGCTCTGGACAAGGCGGGCGCGCGCAATGCCGCCTGGCTTGCCGCCCAGATTCTGGCCCTGGCTGACCCGGCTCTGGCTGCAAAAATTGACGCTGCCCGCGCCAAAATGCGGGCCGACGTGGAAAATGCTGGCGAAGAAATCAGCCGCAAATACGCATAAAACGTCATAAAGGTTTTTACACCTCTGCGATGTACAGAATGCCCGGCACCACAGTGTGGTGCCGGGCATTCATGGGGCTCAGGGGGATAAAATCCCGCTATTCGCCCTCAAAAAAGCCTTTCAAGCCGCAAGATATTCCCCCACAAACTGTTCAACCCAAAAAAAGGGCCGCCGGGCACATGAACCGGCGGCCTGTCTTGGGGCAGGTGGGGTAGTTTCCGCCCCTGTCTACGCATTGCCGAAATACGGTGGGCGGCGCGTTTGCGCATCGCCGCTGACGCGAAAAATCTGAACAGTATAGTGCCCCTTGCCGCCGCATGTGGAGCAAGCGTCCGTAACCAGCAGGCAGGACGAGTCCAATTCCAGCGGATCAATGCCCGCCAGTCCAAGAATATGCGTAGCCTTGCCTTGCTCCCACATGACGGGCGAACCACACCGTCCGCATTCCACATAGAGGAGTTCAGGGTCATACCCCTCGCCAACAAGGGGGCCGTTCAGGGGTTCGGCTATGGCTGTGAGTGTGTTGCTCTGCATTATTATCTCCCTCAGGCTCCGGCGCATTCTGTCCGCGCGCTTGATGGTGACGGCAGCGCGCGCTTTGAGCCTTGCCTTCCAAAGATAAGCACCCCTGGCGGCAAGGCAAGCCCCGCGTCGTGACCCAAACCGGAATTTTGCCGCACGGCGTACTGACTTGCCATGCATTACACTGGCGTTTACACTGAAACCATGTCTGAAAATAATCGTCATATTCGTTTGCTGCCGCCTGAGCTGCGTAACCAAATCGCCGCAGGCGAAGTGGTTGAGCGGCCCGCCAGCGTGTTGAAAGAACTGGTGGAAAACAGCCTGGATGCTCAGGCTGGCCAGATAGATGTTTGCCTCGAAAACGGTGGTCAAAGCCTTATCAGTGTGCAGGATGACGGCAGCGGCATCCCTGCGGATGATCTGGAACTGGCCGTTACCCGCCACGCCACCAGCAAGATTACCTGCCTTGAAGATCTGGAGCGTATCCTTTCCTACGGCTTTCGCGGTGAAGCCCTGCCAAGCATAGCCTCGGTATCGCGTTTCTCCATTACGTCCGCCCATGAGGGTGAAGACGGGCGCGTCACGGCCCACCGGGTGGATGTGGAGCACGGTCTGCTCAAAGGGGCTGGCCCTGCGGCTCTGCACAAGGGTACGCTGGTTGAGGTGCGCGACCTTTTTTCCAACATACCAGCCCGGCTAAAGTTTTTAAAGACCCCCTCCACAGAGTTCAAACGTGCCCAGGACTGGATGGCCCGTCTGGCGCTCACCCGGCCAGAAGTTGGCTTTTGTCTGCGTTCTGGCGAGCGCGAAGCCCTGCGTTTTCTGCCAGGGCAAACGCTTGCCGGGCGGCTTGGCATACTGTGGCCCCGGCTTATTGTGGATGCCCTGCGCCCCTTTGACGGCAAGCGGCACGACATACGCGCCCACGGTCTGGCGGCCCTGCCCAATGTGAGCCAGCCGCGCGGCGACCGCATCCTTCTGTATGTCAACGGGCGCTCCGTTACGGATAAACGCCTGCTGGCTGCCGTGCGCGAAGCCTACAAGGGGCGCATGACCAGCAGGGATTATCCGCAGATTGTGCTCTTTGTTGAAATGGACCCGGCAGAAGTGGACGTCAATGTGCATCCGGCCAAGAGCGAAGTGCGTTTTAGGGACGAATCCGCCGTGTTTTCCGCTGTGCTGCACGCTGTGCAGGGCGCGCTTGTCACCTCCTTTGACGTGGCCGACGCGGCCTGGCGCGACGCTGCCCCTGCGGATGGCGCTTCCGCTGGTGGCGCGGACCACCCAGGGGCAGCAGCAAGCGGTGCGGGTGCCCGTCCACAGGGCTTCTGGGGGCGGTTGGACAACCCCTCGCTCATACAGCGCCCGGAACCGGAAAACGGCGCAAATGAGGGGGAGTGGCGCGTCAGCGTGCCCCACTCCGCGCAAGACCAAGCCCCTGCTCAGGGGGATGGG
>JAQVZK010000337.1 GCA_028708195.1 Desulfovibrio sp. | reverse complement strand
TCCATTTCAGGCACAATGGCGCGATTTACACGCAGGCGTTGCAGTATCTTGCGGTGCTCCTCGTTGGAGGCTTTGACCCATATCTTGGGGCCACCCAACTCCTGCACGTTCAGGGTGATGCTGAGGGACTGCTCAACACTCTGCCCCACGCTGATGACCACCCAGTCCAAATCCTGAACATGCAGTGACCGCAGCACGGCTATATTGGTGGCATCGGCCTTGTATACGGAGTCCAACGCCTCTTCCGCCCGCTGAACCCGCACGTCGGACATATCAATGCCCACCACGGTATGCCCAAGAGAAACCAGGGTGGTGGCCATACGCAGGCCGAACTTACCCAGGCCAATAACGCCGATTTCTTGCTTTTTCTCCGCCATATCCTTCTCACTATGGCGCATCCGCCACTAGAGCTTTTTACATTTGAGACAGTGCCATGCCTAGAATGCGCTGCCTCTGGCAATCACGTTTTGGGCCGCAGCCCACCGCTAACACAGTGAATAAATAATAAAAGTTTCAGGGGGGGGCGTGGGGGAGGAGCCTCTTTTTCAAAAGGGTCCCCCCCCACAAAAAAACCAAATATAAAAAACTCCACCCTCGCGCTATCCGATAGGCAGCTGGGCCTCGGCCACGGTATACGCCTTGCGTGGTTGCAGGCTCTGCACGGCCATAAGCAGGCTCAGCAGGCCCACGCGCCCGGCAAACATGTTGAAAATGATGATCCCCTTGCCTTCAGAGCTCAGTTCCGGGGTAAGGTTCATTGAAAGGCCAACGGTGCCAAGGGCAGACACTTCTTCAAACAGGATGCGTAAAAACGAGGGTCCGGCCGACTTTGTTCCGTGCAGTATGCCATACTCTGTAATGCTGAGTAAAAATGTAGAAAACCCAACCAGCATGGAGTAGAAAAAAAACAGGGTCAGAGCGCGTGAGACATTCTCTCTTGGCACCCCCCTGCCTTCAAGCACCATCTGCTTTTCGCCCCTGAACTGTGTTGCAATGTAGCCCACCAGCACCCTGAAGGTCACCACCTTGATGCCGCCAGCGCAGGAACCGGGGCTGCCCCCGACAAACATGAGCGCCATGAGCACAAGCAGGGTAGCTTCGCTTAGGCTGCTCATATTTACGGTATTGAAGCCCGCCGTGCGCGCCACCGCCGCCTGAAAAAACGCTGTCAGGGCCAGGTCAAAGCCTTCGCCAAGGGCATGTTCATTGCCGACCCGCCAGAATTCAATGGCAAAACCCACGACAGCGCCCACAATTATCAGAAAGGCGCTGGTCTTCAGCACCAGGCGGCTGAAGCGGCTGAAACGACGCACGGGCAACCCCATGCGACCGCCGGTGGCCATGCCGAGGGCTTCTCGCAGCACGCCAAAGCCGATGCTGCCCAAAAAAACGCTCACAGCGATAATGCTGTTCAGCACCACATCATCCCGAAAACTCATGAGGCTGTTGGAACTGAGCGAAAATCCCGCGTTGCAGAAGGCAGATACGGCATGAAAAACCGCGCTGAAGGGATAGAAAAACACAGGGTCATGCCAGTACAGCAATATTGCGGTAACAGCCTCAATGCTGAGCACAAGGGCCAGCACCTGTAAAAGGAAGGATTTAAGATTGAAGCTGTCGCCCAGCAGTTCCTGACTAACGGCTTCACGGCTGGTAAAGGGCACGTGATTACGCCAGAGCAAAAAAACTATGCTCGTATAGGTCATGATGCCAAGGCCGCCCAACTGCATGAGCAGAAGCAACACGGCAGTGCCAAAGGGGCTGAGCACAGTACTGATATCCACGGGGGTAAGCCCCGTGACACATACGGCGGATGTGGAAAGAAAAGCCGCGTCAATCAGGCTGAGGTTCTGCCCTTCCTGCCAGCTTGCGGGGGCGTACAACAAGGCGGCGCCAACAACAATAACCACCAAAAATGACAGTACGGGCCAGGTGAGGGGGCTGAGTAATCGGTTCCTCTGCATTCCATCCATGTAAGCCAGGAATGCCGGGATTGCAATACTATAGCGCCTGACGTGCGTGACCAGACAGGCACACCTTGAGGGCACACCTTGCGGGCACACCTTGCGGGCAGAACCTTGTGCAGCTTGCCTGGCAAATATCCCGCCAAACTCCGCCAGCTTCGAGCCAGGAGCCACAGGGGGGGCCATAGCCTCCACGACCTCCCTTTATCATGCCATTTTACATAACACGCCAAGATACTGTTTACAGACGCATGCGGCAGGCGTATGGTCATTATCGAGCTAGGGGAGCAATGCGAACACCCGTTGCATTGCTGAGAGTGGGAAAACCCAGACCCTATGAACCTGACGCAGTTCGCACTGCCGGAGGGAAGCCGCAGTCACAAGCTCTTCTGCCGCTTGTGATTTTTTTTGCGCCCTGCGTCGCAACCCGCGAGGCACACATGTCTGCCACACTTTGTTCGCAAAACGCCGCCCTGCGCGGCCTGCTGGACACACATCTTGCCACCCTGGCCGCCCAGGAGGGCTTAACCCCCGAGACCATCGTTGCCGCCCTTGACGCAGGCACAATGGTGCTGCTTGGCAATCCGGCCCATGCCGGCCTGAGGCCCATTCTTGTGGGGCAGCCAGCCAGAGTCAAGGTCAACGCCAACATCGGCACATCACCCCTGAACAACTGCCCCCAGACTGAAG
>JAQVZK010000043.1 GCA_028708195.1 Desulfovibrio sp. | reverse complement strand
CGTGGAGGGTTCGTCGTTCGACTGAACTACTACAACTGAACAGCCGAACCCTCCATCCTTTCAAACAGACTGACTACTATCTCTTCATGCCGATGACAGTTTCCAGCATGGTATCCACAGTGGCTATGCCCTTGGAGTTCGCCTGGAATCCGCGCTGCGTTGAAATCATCTGAACGAATTCTGTGGTCATGTCCACGTTGGACTGTTCAATATTGTATGCTCTGGTGGTGCCGAAGCCGTTGTCGCCCGGCACGCCCAGTTGCGGTTCGCCCGATTCCTGCGTGGAGGAAAAGAGGTTGCCTCCCTCGCGGTACAGGCCCTGATTGTTCTGGAAGTCATACAGGGCGATCTGATACAGCGGCAGGGTTTTGCCGTTGGAGTAAATTCCGTAGACAACACCGGAGCTGTCAATATTTACATTGCTCAACGTGCCGGAGGCGTAACCGTCCTGCGTACGGTTTTGCACGGTATACGAGGTGGTATTGGCCACGCTGGCATATTCCTGGCGTTCCACACTGGTCATGGTAGGCACGGTGGTGCCGTAGTTGATAATATTTTCAAAGATCGGCACGCCAGTGCTTGTGGAGCCGCTGACTCTGGACATGGTGGTAAGGCTGGCCAGACTGTTCTTGTCTGTTACAGTTTCGGCCACGGGGCGCGAGGCATCCGTAGGCACGGTGTAGGCGTCTGGCTTGAAAGCACTGGCCGTAATAGCTGTGAAGTTACCAGAGGCTACTGAGGTTTTAACCCCGCTAGCCATGTAGTAATAACCACTGCTGTCATGCAGTACTTCTTCACCGCTGGGCACACTGCCGTACACCTGATTAGCACCGTTCATGTAATAATAGCCGTAGCTGTCCTGGTAGGCGGGCAGCTTGTTGGCACCAACAACAGTGGTGTTGTAGCAACTTTCGCCAGCATTGGTCGTATCAACAAAGTAGTAGCTACTGCCGTTGCTCAGGGCTTCAACTGTGGTGCCGTTGATTGAAGCCGAACCATACACCTTGCTGGTGCCGTTCTGGTAATAATACCCTGTGGCGTCCGCATAGACGGAGGAAAGCGTGCCGCTCACTGATGTCGTGGTGCCGTAAGACCCGGCATCGGGAGATCCAATGTAATAGTAGCCGTATTTGTCCATGCCCAGAGCGTTATCGCTGGCGTCGATAGGTTGGCCAATACTGTTGGTCTTCACGGCAGTGGCCATGGGGTTATTCCAGGCCGGATTGCCGATGTTTTTCAGACCAAAATCCAGCTCGGTAATGTAGTTTTGCACCTGGCTCACAGGGGTGCCGCTCACGCTGGTCTGTACGGTCTCGCTCACGCTGTTTGCCAGCGGCTGACCGGTGAAGTTGGCCGAAAATACGGGCAGGCCGTTGCTGGAAGTTTTGGTGGGTTGCCAGGAAGATTTTTCCGCAGGGTCCACGGCCACCTGATTGTTGGCAACCGGCGTTTCTGTGGCACCAAAGCTGTACGCAGTCTGGTTGACCAGGCGTCCGCTGGCGTCAAAAATCATGACGCCGTTCATGAGCACGCCAGCCTGCTTATTGGTGCCCATGACCGGATCATCGTAAAACTGCGTGGGTTCCTTGGTCCAGGTATTGGTGGCGGCATTGTACCCTTCGCCACCATAGCTGCGCTTGTCTTCAGACGGGGGAACGGTCACCAGGTATTCATACATGGTGTAGCCAGCAGGCAGCCCCTTGATGTCGTAAATGGTGTTACCGTTGGTATCCGTTTTTTTGGCGTCTATCTGATCGTAGTAGACGGTAAGCGTGTGGGTGCCCCCGCCCTCATCAAAGACGTCAATGCTGGATTGTGTGGCATAGGACGTATCAGCCAAAGGCGGCTCACTGCTGGCGTCCCACAAGTCGAAGAGGGCCGTCATGGGGCTGGTGCTGCTGGTGGTGCGGTCGCCCTTGCCGTCGTTGGTAAGCCCCATGGTGAAGGTCACGTTGGTGGTCTGCTGGGGAACAATGTTCCAGCTGTCCAACACAATGTCGGTAGGCGTACCGGAACCAACATAGGCAGATTCGCTCATGTTGGAGTTGCCCAGGTTGGTTGCGCCGCTATTGAAGGTCAGCTTTTTTTCATTGTTGACTTTCCATCCCTGCAACAGATGCCCCTCAGGGTTCTGAAGCTCGCGGTCCTTGTTGAAGTAAAAATCGCCGGCGCGCGTGTAGAACATTTGGTTGCTGTTGGTTTTGCGTACCTGGAAGAACCCGTTGCCGTCAATGGCAAGGTCTGTCACGGAGTTGGTGGTTTCAAGCGAACCTTGAGAAAAGTCGCCCAAAATGGCGTACACGCCGGCGCCCGCACCAATCTGGCTGCCACCACTGGTAGTGCCGATGCCCCTGTACAGGTAATCGTTGAAATCCATGCGCTGACCCTTGAAGCCAAGAGTACTGACGTTGGCTATATTATTGCCGACCACGTTCATTTTCTGGCCGTGGGTGAGCAGACCTGAAACGCTTGTCCACATGCTGGCTGAAAGACCCATAACTTCCTCCGTGTCTTGGGATAGGGGGATATGTATTTTCAGAGCGGGCGCGTTTTAGCGCAGCCCAGGCTCCTCTTGTCCGTTGCGTCTGTTATAAAAGCTTTCCACTGAGGCTTATATTGCTGATGTTGACATCACCAACAAGACTCTTGGAATTGGTATCCGTGCCAGTGCTCTTGTCAGTGCCGTCACCGGTTTCCTTGTCCTTGTCAGTACTCTTATCTTCTTCTTTTGAGGCCGTAGTTGCGGGCAACATAACCTGGCGCACGTTGGCAAGGGGCATGAGCTGACCGCCATCAAGGCCGAGGTAGACCACGCCGTTGTCAGTGACGACACCCGTGACCTTGGCGTCCACCACCTGGTCAGAAAGGACGGCGTCTCCGTTGGTGTCACGCATCACAAGACTGACTGTGTATACGCCGTCGCCCGCCACAGTGCCGTCGTTGCTCTTGCCGTTCCACAAAAATTCGTATGTCGTGCCCTTGTTCTTTGCGCTGATTTCTTCAACGTAGACGGCATTGTTGTCAGCATCACGAACAGTGATGGTGCCGCCGACAGTATTGTCCGCAGGAGAATAGCGAAAGCGCGTCAGGGTTACTTCTTTGCTCGTTTCATCCGTGGTCTTGCCTATGGTATTGCCACTCACCGTGACCTGCTTGCCAATGTAGGATGTGGCATTGATCATCTGCTGATTGTTGGTAGCGTCAGTGAGCCCACCCATGCTGGTATTGAGGTTCATGAGCTGCTCAAGGCTTGAGAACTGCGCCATCTGGGCAATAAATTCCTTGTCTTCCATAGGATTCAACGGATCCTGATACTTGAACTGCGTTACCAGCAAAAGCATGAAGGAGTCCTTATCCAGATTACTGCCCTTTTGCTTGCTCAGGGCAGTATTGAACTCATTGTTGGTCTGGTTCAGTGACTGTGTAACGCTGCTGGCCATGATTCATTCCTCACACTGGGCTGTTTTTACGCCACCACATTTAATGTACGAGTGGCATATCTTGCCGCATGGGCAGAAGAATGCACAGGGTGTTCCAAATCTGTTGATTCTAAATTGTTTGATGAATTACGCATGGTTGAAAGATTCCTTAACCGTGCGAGTTCTTCACGTCGGGCATCTTCTTCCTGCCAGGAGTTGTGCTGATCCATGTTCTGCCAGGCACTTTCGTCCTGCTGGCGCGAATTGAGCTGCACTTCAACCTTGTCCACCTTGAGGCCTTGTTGCTCAAGGTTGGTACGGATGGCTTCAAGCTGGCGGGTGACGATTTCGGCTGTTTCCGTCTTTTCAGAACGGATAGTGGCACTTACCTCGCCATTACGCAGACTGAGGCTGAGCGTGATGGCCCCCAGTTCCTGCGGATGCAATTGCAGGTCAAGGCGGGTAGTGCCGTTACGGAAGTTTGAAAGCAGCCCCTGCTCAACCTGCTGCGCAACATACCGGGCCACGGGAGCGGGCTGTGAAACAGGGCCTGGCTGTTCAACTACGGCGTTGAGGTTCTGAATCATGGCCGCTGCAACCTGGTTGTCCTGCCGCACGGTGAAGAGGGGGCTGGTTTCAATTTTACGGGTGAGTTCATTCCACG
Source organism: Desulfovibrio sp. (assembly GCA_028708195.1). Lineage (GTDB taxonomy): Bacteria > Desulfobacterota > Desulfovibrionia > Desulfovibrionales > Desulfovibrionaceae > Desulfovibrio. Next base: position 6,917 of record JAQVZK010000043.1, on the reverse strand, counting down.
ATGCATCGCGCCCGGTTTCGCCGTTAGTGTCCTGGCGGGTGTCGCCCGTGTGGCGGCGGCCCGCTTCGTTCTGCTTTTCGTCTGCAGACTGCTGCGCCATGTGCGCGTTTTCAAGTCGCTTGTTGGTGGCACTCGGGCTGTTGGAGGCCTGCTCACTGTTGGAAGACGCCTTGGAAATACCAGTATCGGCAGAAGCCTTTGCGTCCTGGTTGCCCGCATGGCCAATGCCCGCGCTCTGGCTGCCGTCAAGCTTTTTGCTGATGGCGTCACTCTGGCGCAGTACGTTTTCCGCATCAGCGGCCTTCTTGCTGTCCTGCCCGCCTGCATTCAAAGTTTCTTCAAGCGTTTGGCGGCTATTCTTCAGTACAGTCTGGTCAATGAGCAACTTGCTTTGCTGCGCTTCTTTGTTGCGCAAGGCACTGGCCTGAAGTTCTTTTTCTGTGCGCGCCCGCGCCTTGCTGAGAAGCGGCTGCAGGGTGTTTTTCAGGGCAGCGTCCAACTGCTTTTGCGAAGTTTTCTGCTCATTGAAAAAATTGCTTGCCGGGGCCATGAGGGCGGAGAATTGGCCCAGAAGAAGATTGGCGTTGCTATTGCCGCCAAAACTGTTGGCCAGGGTTTGCAGGCTTGAGGTATCAAGGCCCAAACCACGCCCAAAGGCTATGGCCTCGGTAGCGTCCACTTCAAACTTGGTGGTGGGATCCATCTGCGACATGAAAGCATAGACGGTACCAAGGGCCGCTTCGCCCTTGCCCTCGACCATGAGCTGCTGCACTCTCGCGTCAAGAACGCCAGAAGCATCTATTTTTTTGAGCAGTGAGGTGATTTGCCCTTTGTCATCATCACTGAGTTGAGGCGCGCCGCCCAAGGTCTGCAAGCTGGCCATGACCTGGGCAAGCGTTGCGCCATCGGGCTGTCCTGCCAGGGCGTCAAGCTTGCTCAGGGCGTGTGTGGGCGCGCCAGCCTTGACGAGGTCGTGGCGCAGTTGAGCCATCTCTTGCTTGGTGAAGCAGACTTCTTCAAGAGTATAGGTGACGCCATTGGTGGTGGTGCGGCTGTAGGGGCTTTGCACCTTGGGCGGAGCGGCAGCAGTTTGCTCTTCCTCAAGTGCCGCGCTTGCAGAAACATTTTCACCACGCTGCATGCTGTCAATGGCATCATGCACGGAAGTGAAAAAGTCAGCGAAGGATGAGTTTTCCTTGCTGCTGGAGATGAGGGCGTCAAATGAACCGGCGCTTGTGGGAATAATCTGCATCGTGCACTCCTTGCGCCAGATCTCTTACAAAGATCGTTCCAATATTAAAATAAAATTATATCAAATATTTGTAATTTATTCATGCCGTAAAAAGGAAAGTATTGCCGAGGCAGCATCTGCATCTGGCAAAAAATTAGGGCCGAGAGGCCAGTGTTGATTTTCTAACGGCAGGCGGGGGACGGTCAGGACGGGGGCAGCATATTCTTGCGGCGTGGTACGTTTAAAAGGTGCGGCCCCCAGTAACCCGGCTTCAGGGCCGGAGGTTTCTGTAAGGTACGCAAATTATAATAAGAATTCTAGGGGATGGGGGAGGGGGCCTTTTGCAAAAGGGCCCCTCCCCCACAAAGCGTTTAGGCTTATAAAATGCCCTCCCCCACAAAGTTTTTAAATTTCATCTCTAATTTATGAATAAGGCGCTGATTTTATCCAGGTTTTCCAGGGCGGTTACCCAGGCCCGACGCGAGTAGCCACCATTCTGCAGCTGCATATGGATATGGCCCGTGAAAAGGCGGGTGGTGGGTGGTTGAGAACGCCAAAAATTTCCGGCGAGCTGCGCACCGGGCGTTCTGAGGTGTTGCGCGCAGTGAGCGCACAGCGCTGCAAGCCCGCTGGCAATGCTCTCGGCCACACGAGGAAAGGCCGAACGCAAGCGGTCCAATCTTTTTGCAACAAGAGGGCCTTGGGTAGGGTCGTAAAGGAACAGAAACACAGTCTGCCAGAAATCTTCCAGTAAGGGGCGGCAGCTTGCCTCTTTTGGGTGGCCAAGTCTTTCAAGGCTGTGCAGCCCCAGAGAGTCCCGCCCTGTGCGTGACAGGGCCAACCCTGGCGGAATGTATGGCTCCCTTGCGTTGTGCAGAAGGCTCAGAACCAGTGAGGCAACTCCTGAGGGCGTGAAGGCCTGCTTGCAATAGTGCTGGGTGCGATAACATTGCCAGCAGCCCACACAGCTCATGGCCGCGCGCAGCACGTACTGCCCAGGTGAGGTTGGCCCTGTTTCACGGGCGTGAACCGGGCCCATTGAAAGGTTGAGTACCGGCACGCCTACAAGATCCGCCAAATGCATCGGGCCAGTATCAGGGGTGATGCACAGATCCAGCGTTCGCATCAGGGCGGCCAGCTCTTTGATGGACAGGCGTCCGCATAAATCAGCTCTGGGCAGACCGGCCCTGCGTGCCACTTCATGCCCCAGTTCCTGCTCTGCAGAACCGCCGAGAAGAAGGGGGACGATCCCTTCAGCAGCCAGGCGTTGTGTCAGCCGGGTCCAAAAGTCCACGCTTGGGCGCTTGGCCGCCTCGCTGGCACCAAGAACCAGCCCAACGCGCCTTGACCCTGCAGCCTTTGGACGCGGATGTGGCACATTTGAGAGGTTAGGGTGCTCAAAGAGATCAAGCAGGTGCAGGTCAGCCCAATGGAAGGCATTATTCCAGTTGTTTTGTGTCAGGGCAGCCCGGTACAGTTGCCAATAGCCACGGATGTGCTGGTTACTGCCACTGTCCGACGAGGAATTGTCAGAAAGAGACTCGGGCCCAAGTTTGCGGTCAGCCTTGAGGCGTGCCTGACAGTCCAGAGCCTGGGGGCGGCTGCTCAGGTTGATGGCGAGCTCGTAATGGCGTTCTGCCAGAGCCGCGCAGTGGCTTGGTGGAAATAAAACGACATTGGGCAAAAGAGGCATGAGGCCCTGAAAAAAGCGCGGTTCGGCCGCTACCCATACCTCGTGCTCAGGCCAGTGCCTGTGCAAATGTACCAGCAAGGGCATGGTGAGAATCAAGTCTCCCATGCGGTGCATCTGGAGAATGAGTATGGGATCCGCGCTCATGCACGCTCCCTGCCCCTCTGGGAGTTTTTGGGCACGGGGGTTCCGTAGACCTGCCGCATCTGCTCCAGCAGTGTTTGCAGGCGGTGTGTCCAGGTATGGCAGGCCAGCACCCGTTGGCGTGCGCGCAGTGCGGTTTTTTTGCGTTCTGTGCTGTGCGAGAGGTAATACCGCGCCAGTTCGGGGGCTTCATCTGGCTCATTATAGCAGATCATTTCGCTCTGTTCAAAGAGCTGCTCCATCTGGGGGCGCCAGTCAGTCAAAACAAAGGCTCCGGCGGCGGGCACGTCAAAAATTCTCTGGTTCACGGCCCCTTTCATCTGCTTGCTCGTGCAGTTGAAATTTACAAGCGAGTGGCAGTAGAAGCTCGGCAGCTCTGCATAGTAGCTCAACGCATCCAGATACCGCGGCTGTATGGGATCGTGCCGAAATTCCACCCTCCAGCCGTCATCGCCAACAACAAGGGGCTTCAGGGGCAGCAGAAGCCGCACGCAGTTATTGCGGTAGAGGCGAGTGGCCTGCCAGGTGATTGCTGTCTCATAGGCCAGTTTGGCTTCGTTGTCGGGCAGGGCCTCATAGCGGCTAAATACCTGAGGAAAGCAATCATGCAGAAATGCGGCCACAGAACGCTGGTCGCTTTCCACAAAAGCCTGAGAAACCTTATAGAATGGGAGCAGCAGGTCACGGGGAAAACGCCCGTGCTTAAGGCGGCCGCCTACCTTGTAAATCATAGAGTTTCCAACAAAAGAAATATCTGCCTGCCATGCGGCCGGGGCATTCGCGGCTTTGTCGGGGTGAAAGCGGTCCGGGTCTGTACCGAGGGGGAGATAAAACACATGCTCAAAACCTGCCGCCCGCAAGCTTTCAATATTGTCCGCATCCCAGGTGAACAGGGTTGTCCACGGGCTGACACAACGAGAGTACAGGTGGATGATAAGGTGGGGATTATCCACAAACCATGAGGCCAGGGGCAGTTGCAGGCGGGCGAGCAGATCCATGAGCACGCCTTCCACATCCACACCCATATGGTTCAGTGTAATGCAGCAGTCTGGGCGAAAGGAGACCACAGCTTCAAGCAGCTGTTCGACAAAATCGGTGCGGGCAACTGTATCGTTTTTGATGTGCACAAGTTTGTGTTCAATGCCAAGCTTGCGGCATGCGCCCTCAACTTCGCCTATGAGAAAATATTTGCTGGTAATAAGAAGCACGCGCGGTTGGCTGCCAGTAAAGCGTGGGCCAGACGCGCGGCTCCAGAAGTCAAAGCGGGCACTGGCGGCCAGTTCTTTTTGCAGCCGCCCATAATAGGCCCGGTCAAGCCGGAGATAGAAGGGGAGCGCCACCGGCATGAGCCGCAGGTCATTATGGCTCGACTGCCAGTACGTCAGATGGCTCAGAGCATCATTTGCATTGTCAGTGGAAACAAGTTCGACGCGTTGGCGATCCTGCGGGTCAAGAGCCGCAAGGGCACCACTTAGGTTCTGGATTTCGTGCTCTTTTTCCACTACGGCCACAGGCCCGGAACAGCGCTCCAGCAAGAGCTTCAGGGCGTGCCCCATACCGCAGCCCAAGAGCACGGGCAGGGCAGAGTTCAGCTGCTCCGCAGACAGAGCCTGAATAAGTGCTGTTTCTCTTTCGGGGCCGCCGGGGGCCAGCATGGTAAAAGTGCGCGCGCCAATGGTGGCTTCCAGATCAATGGGGGATACATGTGCGCCGGGGGCAGCGTCAGAAGGAAAGATCGCCCGGAATACCACCTGGTCTGACCGGGTGTTTGGACGAGTCATTTAGGAGCGCCCAGATGAGAGTGCTGCAAATGCTCAATAACAATATCGTGCTCAACAAGGCGGCACATAACCTTGTCATAGGTCTGGTCAATGGTGAGGAAGGCACGCCCAATGGAAAGCTCCACACCGGGATAGATGCGCCCAGGCACAAGCAGGCGGCAATTGTGCATATAGCTTTCGTCCTGGGAAAGACGGGTCCAGAGTTCGTCGCGGCGTTTGATAAGCTGTTTGCGCTGCTTTCTCAAGGCTTGCAGCTTTCGGCTGGCATGATTGGTTTCAGGGGCCAGGTGCCCTGCCACAGCGTTGAGATGGGTAATGGTTTGTGATTGCTGCGCAATGATGGCATCGATTTTTTCAAGCTGACGAATGCTCAGGGGGTCATAGCCCAGATAGACTTTGGTGGGTATACCGGCCTTGTTGCCAAGCTGTTTGCCAATGTAAACACTGCCGTAGGCATTGATGATGCCGCCATAGGCCAGTTCACGCACGACCATGCTGGCACCGGCATACACAGTGGAATAAAGGCAGCTTTTTCCAATAACAATATTGTCGCGCGCGCGGGCTTCGACCTTTTCCAGAAAGGGAGAGAGAAGTTTGCCGCCTGCGTCGACCAGGCTATGTTGCCCCGCGCCGCCGCGCACGCCACCGTCAATCATGAGATTGCGCCGGGCGCGAACCACACCGCCTTCTACCATGCCCATTATGCGCACATTGTTGGCCTGCACCGAAAACCCGGCCCGTACGGTACCGTGAATGGCCATATCGCCCACAAAGAAGATATTACCGGTCTGAAAGCTGATGTCCTGACGGACATTGAGCAGGCATTTTACTGTAATTCTGCCTTCAAGATAGAAGACGTAACCGTTGGCTGCGGCAAGGAGGTAGTTGGGGTAGAGAGGGTCTATGCGGGTGTTGGAACCAGCGGGAAACCTCTGCTTGTCAAGTATGAAGCGAGGGTCGGGGTCAGGGCCGGCATCTTCAATGGGGATAATTTCCGCAAGAACCTGCCCGTCGATGACATTCTGGACATAGCCCAGGCTGTAGACATCAGACGTGCCGTTAGTTCCCCCAGGTTTGAGATGAAGGTAGTCAAAATCTGGGTTGAAGTAATGCCGCAGATAGTATTGCACCATTCACCATCCGTAGAACCTGATGAGCATGCACCCGGATGCGGTCAGTCCGCAGTATCGGGAATATAGCCCTTCAATTCCTCTTCAGTATCAAAAGTTGGGAAAAACCCCTCAATTTCCACTTTTTTCAACAGATCAACCACATGTGGAGCAGGCATAAGCAATACAAGCCTTCTGCCATGCCCACGGCTTTTGGTGCTTTCGCTAACAAGCACACCCAAGCCTGATGTGTCTACCTTGCCAACATTGCTCAGATCAAGAATAACTTGCTTGATGCCCGGGGTCAGGAGGTGTGCTTCCAGTTGGCGGCTGAATTGGGGTACATCAGGCAATTGCATGTCGCCCAGATAACGCAGAACGATGACGTTTTTGTGAGACTCCGCTTGCAGGGTAAACACGAGCCTGTCCTCCGGGATAATGCGGACCGTCAGCTGTTGAACAGATTTTCCGAATCAAGCCATATGGTGACTGGTCCCCAGTTGCACAGGCGTACGGCCATATCGGCACCGAAGATGCCTGAAGATACGCTGACGTTACAAGATTCGTCAACCATCTTCACAAAATAGTCAAACATGGGCTCGGCCCAGGTGGGATTGCCAGCAGCGGTAAAAGACGGGCGGCGTCCTTTGCGGCAGTCTGCAAAGAGGGTAAATTGGGGTACAAGCAGAAGCTGGCCACCAAACTCCTCAACAGAGGTATGAAATTTGTTGGTCAACTCGCCCTGACCAGGAAAAATGCGCAAACTGAGAAGCTTGTGCGCCATGCCCGCAAAGGGAGGCCTGGTATGAAAATCTGGCCCATCCGTCTCACCAAACCCCACCAGAGCCATAATGCCAGGGCCGATGGCCGCCACTTGGCGGCCATCAACACTTACAGAAGCTTCGGTTACTCTTTGGGCCAGAATGCGCATCAGGAATGCCCCTGAGGTTCTTCACCATTGT
>JAQVZK010000042.1 GCA_028708195.1 Desulfovibrio sp. | reverse complement strand
GCCGTGGCCGTTGACAGCGAAGCAGAAACAATGGCCAGCACAAATGCCTGAAGACCAATATTGGGCAGAAGCATTTTTACCATCTGCGGCACAACATCGTCAGCAGACGCAATGTCAGGCAAAAAGAGCCGTGAAAGAGCTGCCACAAAGTACGTCCCCCCCACAAGTACTGTGAGCACCATCATGGCCAGTGGGGTGATACGGTTGATCTGTCGGGTGGAGCTGAGGGCGAAATGGCGCTGCATCATCTGGGGTTGCGACCACACCGCCACAGAAGTGACCATGACAAGCGAAATAATAAACCAGCCTTGTTCACCCATTGAGAGGGCAAGAAAGCCTTCGTTGGCCAGCGATGTCGGCTGAAGCTGCGCCAGTTGGGCTATCCCCTCCAGTGGGCCACCGACCTTGTCAAACACTGCCCATATGAGCAGGCCAATGCCAATGAGCATAACCACGCCCTGCATGGCCTCTGTGTAAAGAACACCCCGCAACCCGCCAATAAACACCACAACACCCACAAGAATGGCTGCAATCCAAATGAGAGCCCAAACGGGGATGGGCAGAATTTGCGCCAGCATGAGTGCCGCACCCTTAATAACAGCAGAAGCATAGACACCAAGAAAAATAGCGAAAATCAGCGCAAGGGCTTTGCCCAGCAAAGGGCTTTTATGGCCTTTGGCAATAAGCTGCGTTGGTGTTCTGGCCTGCAGGTTGCGCTGACAGACACGAGTGGGCCAGGCCAAGTAGCGGTAGACGAACCATGTTCCAAACCACACATTGCCGGCAGCCACAAGCAACATCTGCATGCCATACAAATATGAAAGTCCGCCGAAGCCCACCAGCGCCACCGCAGAAATATAGGTCGCCACATAGGCTAAAGCCTGAATGACAAAACCCACACGCCCTGTGGTCATGGCATCATGCCCTTGCCCCTTGCGCGCCAGCCAGATGAAAACCGCGATGTATCCAAGCCAGATGAGAACGTCGCCCAGCATGCCTAACCCCTTTGAGTCTGGCGCACCAGGGTAACAAGCGCCAGAAAAAAGGAACCGACCAATAATCCCATTGCAACGAGCACTGCGGTATCCATCAACTGTAGCGTTGAAATCAGGTCCATGAGCCCTCCGGCGGATAAAAAGCGCACACCCCAAAAAAAGCCGCCGACCCCTTTGGTCGGCGGCTATGTTGCCTTGTCAGCAAAATGGCCATAAGTCCGCGATCCGGGGGTCAGTATATGACTCCGGTAAAATAATATCGATTGTCGCGGACGGCTCTTAGTAATTTCATGTGAAAAATTTACATTTTCTTCACTGCACTGTCAATAAAGACCAGCAGCGTAAGTATGGGTAAAATTTCTAAGCCTTTATTGACCTGGCAACAAAATCAAGCACATCCTTGTACAGACTCGGCATGGCATAGGGTGTGAGCACGCGGGTACGGTTGGCACCTACCATCAAGGAAATGATAACCTGGGCTGTGGACTTGCTGTCCACCGTCACAAGGCTGCCGTCTTCAATACCACGCGCGATAACTCTTTCAAGTTCTTGATGCACCTGCGAAAACATGGAGTCCATGATGTCGCGGTCTGTTTTGGTTTTCATGTCGCTGTAGGGTGAACATCGCACAAGAACCAGCCAGTTTGAATCCCTGTCGATAGAAAAATCAAGATAGGCTTTGCAAAAGCGCATGACCCCATCAAAGCCAGAATCAGCCTCAGATGTTGCCTGGCGCAGCCTTTTTAGAAAATGCTCAAGTACATCCAGCCCACAGGCCAAAAAGAGTTTTTCTTTGTTGCCGTAATGGTGGGTCAGTAAGCCAAGAGCAACTCCAGCCTTGTCAGAAATCTTTTTAAACGTGGTTTCCACATAGCCACATTCGCCAAACAGTTCCTTTGCCGCCTGGAGCAATGATTCTTTTTTGCTTTTGTTCATCATAGTTTTCGCGGGCACAGGTTGGGTAATCATTCAATAATTACGTTTATTCAGTGATGATATTTGCAATTGTCGGCAAAGTCAACACTGCGTGGATCTCAGGGGCAGGCCCGAACTCCAATATTCAACTGCGCTTGCTGCGCCTAAAGGCATTTTGCGCGTAATCGCCAAGCTGCTCCAGCCTTCTGTCCACAAGGTCGTACAGGCTGCCCCGCGTAAAACCGCCCTTTTTCAACCGGCGTCCTGCGGTGAGGCCAGTAAGCAGAAGCAGAGCTTCTTCAATGCGGCGCACCGCATAGATGCTGAATTGCTTGTTTTCTACCGCCTTGAGCACTTCTGGGGAGAGCATGAGGTGGTCCACGTTATCGTGAGGTATGATTACCCCCTGCGTACCGGTAAGCCCATGTCGTGCGCAGACTTTGTAAAAGCCTTCAATTTTGCGGGTAACACCGCCCACAGCCATGATTTGTCCAGCATGGCTGACCGCCCCCGTAAAAGCAAGGTCAAGGCGAACGGGCACCTCGGCCAGCGCCGAAAGCAAAGTCACAAGCTCGGCACCTGAAGCCGAATCACCCTCAATTCCGGCGTAACTCTGTTCAAAGTACAACGACCCGGAAAGAACAAGCGGCTTTTTGCGGGCAAAAAGGTCGGTCAAATAGCTTTTGAGAATCATCATGGCCTTGGTGTGGATGGGACCACCCAATTCTGCCTCGCGTTCAAGGTCAATGATGCCCTCATGCCCCACACCAACCGTACAAGAAATACAGTGGGGCAGGCCAAATTCAAAATCGCCGTGCCAGGTGACAGAAAGTCCGTTGACCTGACCAATGGCCGAACCAGAAGTGCGAACCTTGATCATCTCGCGGTCATATTCTTCCATGAATATTTCTTCCACAAGATTGGCCCGGTAGGTTCGCGCGGTGTAGGCCTCTTCAAGAATGGGAGCACCGATGCTTTCTTCACCGCGCATATTGGCCAGAGCCGTGGCCTCGATCATCACTTCCCGCAGCAAGGGGAACTTGAGCGAAAGCCGACGCTGGTCTTCACACAAATGCGACCCAAGGTCCACAAGCCAGGCCAGCGCCGTCCTGTCAAAGGGGGGGAGCTCGCAACCTTGAATAATATGCGCAATCTGATTGATATAGTGGCGAATATTTGTTGAATTGCGGTCTGTCTCATCTGCCATATGGGCTTTGATGCGAAAAAGCTTGGAGAAGCGGTCGTCATTGACGAGCAGCCCTTCGTACAGTTCTTCGCCGCCAATCAGAACAACTTTCAGGTCCAGAGGTAGAGGATCGGGATTCAGGCCCTTGGTGCGAATGGCCGTATCCGGCGCTTCGCCCGCATCTTCAATACGCGCCAGATTGGAGCGCAGCGCGCGTAACAGCCCTTCCCAGGCGGTAGGGTGCTGCAAAAGGTCTTCAACATGCAACACAAGAAAGCCGCCATTGGCTTTGTGCAGGCTCCCCGCGCGTATAAGCGTAAAGTCGGTCACAAGAGCGCCCATTTCTGATTCACGCTCAATGCAGCCCAGCAAATTTACCGCAGTGGGGTGGTCGTCCACCACAATGGGGGCACCTTCCTGCTTGCTGTTGTCGACCATCAGGTTGACTGCGTAACGGTAGAGCACACTGTCTGCGCTTGGGCCGCCGTGCACCTCGCCCTGTGAAGGGGGGATACCGTCTCTTTGGAGAAATGCCTCGGTATTCTTGAGCATATCTTCGCGAAGGGCTTCAAAATATCTCGCCAGACCGTCAGTGGCACAGGCTTTGAGCGTTCTTTGTTCAACGGGAGAGAGCAGGGCGTCCAGCACCTGCCCCATTGCTTCGCGCTCAAGCCCCCGCTCATCATCCTGAAAGCTTTCTTCGGCCTTGTTCAACTGACGCATGAAACCGGCCATGGACTGCACAAGGTTGTCGCCACGGCTTTTGAGTTTCAGACGGATTGTGCTGTCAAGATTGTCGAACTCTTCTTCATTCAGGCGTTTTCCCTCAACAAGGGGGTAAAGTGTAAGACCGCCGTTTTCATCCATATCAAGGTTGAAGCCCTTGTCTACGGCTACGGAGTTCATTTTGCGCAAAAGCCCCATGCGCGCGCTCTGAAACTTGTCCACCAGCTTGGCGCGGCGCTTCATATAGGCGCTGGCTTCAAAGCGGCGGGGCAGCTCTTTTACAATGCTGTCAAGGACATCTTTAAAGTTTTGCTTGAACTTTTTGCCCTGTCCTGCGGGCAATGCAAAAAGAAGCGGCCGGTCAGGGTCTGAAAAATTATGAACATAAACAATATCAGGCGGTGTTGGGGCCTTGCGCGCCTGTGGTCGCAGGTAATTGAGCAAGGTATGTGTGCGCCCCAGGTCCGTTTCGCCAGAAAGATACACATGGTAGCCACGGGCTCTGATTTGCAGGGCAAGATCCAGCGCCTGCATGGCGCGCGGCTGAAAAGGGTTCCGGCGTCCATTGCGCGGCGCAGGAATGCCACGGCTGTCATCCCAGGGGATGCGGGCCGGGTCCAGTGTGGCGTGTAGTCTCGAACCAGGTAACGATGAAATTTTAGACATATTTATCTGATATACCTATGACTGTCGGTAAAGTTTTTCAAGAATGGCGCGACCGCCCTGATCAAGTATTTCTTCGGCAAGTTCAAAACCCCACTGACGTGCCTGTGAGGTGTGCCCCTGCTTTTCATCTCTAAGGATACGGCTTCCGTCCACTTCGGCTACAAGGCCCTCAAGGCAGAGCGTTTCGTCGTCCAGCAGGCGTGCGTGCCCTGCAATGGGCACCTGGCACCCGCCCTCAAGACCAGCCAGAAATCCCCGTTCAGCTTCAACGCACACTCGGGTTGGCGTGTCTTCCATCTGGGCAAGCAGGGTGAAAAGTTCATAGTCGTCTTCGCGGCATTCGATGCCAAGAGCCCCCTGTCCAACGGCAGGAAGAAAAATCTGTGGGTCAAGCGAGTGCATGTGGGGTGCCGTCAACCCAAGGCGATTCAGACCGGCAGAAGCCAGAACAATGGCATCATACACGTTGTCCTGTAATTTGCGCAAACGTGTATCAACGTTGCCCCTGAGGCTTTCGATGCGCAGATCGGGCCGTTGCGCGAGTAGTTGCGCCTGGCGGCGCAGACTGCTGGTGCCAACGCAGGCATTTTGCGGAAGTGCAGCCAGAGAATCGTACTTGCACGAGAGCAGGCAGTCTGTGGGGTCTTCACGTGGGGGAACACAGCCAAGAAGAAGCCCTTCAGGCAGCTCCATAGGCACGTCCTTCATGCTGTGCACGGCCAGATCCGCCTCGCCGTTGAGCAGGGCCTCTTCAATTTCTTTTACAAAAAGCCCCTTGCCGCCAACCTTGGCCAAAGGAACATCAAGAATGATGTCGCCCTTGGTTTTGATGACATTAAGATGAATTTCAACCTCGGGCGCCAGCGCCTGAAGGCAGCTCTTGATGTGTTCTGCCTGCCAAAGGGCCAGGCGACTGCCACGCGTGGCAATAGTCAGTGTCTTGCGCATGCCTGTCTCCCTTAATGACCGCAACTTGCGCAGTTACCACCGGAGCATCCGGCGCAGCCACCGCCGCCGGAAGAAGGCACGTAATCATCGCCATGAGAGCCGCCGCCACGGTGGGCGCAGCAGGACATGAGTTTATGCGTTGCGTTTGAGCCGCAATGCGGGCAAGCCGGGGCCGCATCGCCATAAACCAGTTCTTCAAAATTACGGTCGCATTTTTCGCAACAGTACTCATAGATGGGCATGATTAATCCTCGTTTACTGTATCCGCGTGCAGATAGGGCGTAAGGGCCGCAACATTTTCAAAAAGATAATGATCGGTGAGCTGGCAAAGCAGATGACCAGCTGTAATATGAATTTCCTGTATCAAGGGCGTGCAGTTACTGGGAACATCCAGCAACATCTGGCACAAGGAGGCCATTTTTCCGCCACCATTGCCGGTGAAGCCGAGGGTAAGCATGCCCGCGTTGCGCGCCGCTTTAAGCGCAGTCAAGACGTTTGGGCTGTTGCCTGAAGTGGATATGCCTACCAAAACATCCCCTTTGCGCCCAAGGGCCTCAACCTGACGGGAGAATATCTGGCTAAAATCCAGATCATTGCCGATAGCGGTGAGCGCAGAAGTGTCCGTTGTAAGTGCTATGGCTGGCAGAGCAGGCCTGTCTACCAAAAAACGGTTTACAAACTCCGCAGCCAGGTGCTGTGCATCCGCTGCGCTGCCGCCATTGCCACAGAGCAAAATTTTTCTACCCTGCGCCAAGCAGGTTGCAAGTCGCAAGGCTGTGTCGCGCAGATTTATGGCCTGTTCTGCAAAAAAACTTTCCCGTAATCGTGCGCCGTCGCGTGCGTGCGCGGCTATGATGTCGAGTGCGCTGTCATTCATGAATATAACGGCCTATGAGGTTGTGACGTGGAAGCTACTGTTCATATGACAAAGCGTCAGCCCTGACAAGCGAGGTCGGCGGGCTTGCGATAAGAGCCTTGATAACGTAAATTGTCGACTTATGCAAAATCAACACAAACGCCACATCCTACTGGTTTGTAAAGCCCGCCACGAACGTGCCGCCCAACTTGGCGAAGAAGTCCGCGTATGGCTGACAAGCCAGGGGCATACGGCTGATTTGGTTGAGGCTGGTCTGGCCTCATCAGCATACGCGGCACCCGATCTTGATTTTGTTGTGGTGCTTGGCGGTGATGGCACCATGCTTGGTGTCGCCCGCCGCCTGGTGGGGCGTAGCGTGCCGGTGCTTGGCGTCAACTTTGGGCGCGTGGGTTTTTTAACTGACGCCCAGCCCGAAAATTGGCGTGAAAAGCTTGAAGAATGTCTGAAAGGCCACGAACCCATACGGTCATGCATGGCGTTGCGCTGGTCTGTTTCGCGCTCTGGGGCAACGCTTGCCGAGGGCACGGCCATTAATGATGTTGTGGTCAGCCGCGGCTCCTTGTCGCGCCTGGTCTGCCTTGATATCTGGGCTGACGGGCAGCGTATGGGGTCTCTGCGCAGTGACGGCATCATCTTGTGCACGCCCATTGGCAGTTCTGGTTACAATGTCTCTGCGGGCGGGTCACTGCTTTACCCCTTGATGGACGCCATAGGTTTTACACCCGTGTGCCCCTTTCTTAATACAATTTCTCCCATAGTTTTTCCGGGCAGCACCCACATCCAGCTCCAGATATTGCGTGGCTCCACTGATTGTTACCTGACTGTGGACGGACAGGAAGGGCTGAAACTTGAAATGGACGACGTTCTGCAGGTTTCTGGCTTGCCTTCATCAGTGCAGTTTTTGGGAGAGGGAACTTCTTTTTTTGAACGTCTACGCACCCGAGGCTTTGTTTTGCAGGGCTCAACCGGAAACTGCACCGGAGAAAATATATGAATAAAGGGCTTGTATCCGTCAAGGTTCAGGACATTCGTCTGGGAGAAAACATTCGGTTTGATGCATGGCTCTACAGCATGCTTATGGACAATAATCTGGCTTACCGAATGAACCCCGACCTCATCGCAAGCCCCGAGCAAATGGCCTTTATGGTGCATCTTGGCCCTGATCAGATATACCTGCCTTGCTCTGACGCCACATTTTCCATGCTGTGCGCCCAAAATCCTTCTGTGGAGCTGCGCAACCAGTACAACAGGTCCTGGCGAATCATCATGCGGCTTGTGCGGTCTTTTGTGCCGGACAAGGCCACGCGCAGGCGCATCTTGCAGTTCTGTCGCTACCGGTTTTCGCAGTACGTAAGGCAGCACACCCTTATTCCGTCACGCCTTGTTAAAAGAATGACAGGCCTTGTATTGGCGCAAGGGCACATGCTGGACGACCCGTGGGAAGAACTGCGGCGAAAATCCACGGCGCAACAGCGCAACGTGCTGTCTATGCCCGAAATTTTTGAAAACCTTGAGGCCCTGCCCAAAGGGCCTGCACCCACAAGTATTTCCCGGGCGCGCCGCAGTATGGACTATGTTGAAATGTCCCGTCTGCTCTGCCTCTCGGCCATGCCGCGTGAATGGCTTGAACAGCCGCCCTCCAGCGAAGAAACACGCAAGACAATGGATGAGGCCTCTGTGGCCTGTGAGAGCTTGCGCCACTATTTTGAAGCCAGCGCCGGGCGCTCGGGCACGGTACTTTTTCTTTGTGACGCTGATGGGGGCACTCTTTTTGACCTGGTGATGATGCAAAGCCTTATCCGCATGGGTCATAAAGTCATTTTTGCGGTTAAGTCTGGCTTTCATTTCTTTGCGCCAACGCTTGATGATGTGGAGACAGACCCCTCGCTCAAACCCTGGCTGCGCGGCGGCATTGTCTTGCGCCACGATAAACTGAGCAAGAACGAGCTGTTGCGCCACTTGAGGGAGCATCGCCTTGTGGTTGTTGGCGACGGCACGCGTGAGAGACTTAATCTGTACCGGGTTTCTGTGACGTTCTCCCGCGCCTGGAAAGAGGCCGACGTCATTCTTGGCAAGGGCTGGCGCGCCGCTGATATTCTGCTTGGCACAAGCCAGGAATTCACACGCGATGTCATTTGTTATTGGCGTGACAACAATGGCTTTCATATCAAGCTGCGCAAGCACGCGCGCGAGGTCAGAAAGTTCAGCGAAGACGCCATTGCCGCCCAGGCCGAGAATATAATTGGCGGCATGCGCGAAGCAAAGGAGCAGGGCCGCACCATCATGTTCTACAGCTGCGTTATCGGCAGCATACCGGGTGAAACCTCTACGGCAATCAGCCTGGTACACGCTTTTGTGGACAATTTACGCAAAAAAATGGATAATATTCTGATAATCAACCCCGCTGAGCACTTTATTGATGGTATGGACGGGGATGATCTCATGTACATGTGGGAGCGCGTGCAGCGCAGCGGCCTCATTGATGTGTGGCGTTTTCAAACATTTGAAGATATTGAAGAAAGTTTTGCTCTCTTGAAGCGAAAGGTGCCGCCGCAGTGGTCTGGCAAAGACTCGACGTACTCCACCGGCTGCACCAAGGAGATGAACATCGCGCTTGATGTGCAGAGCAAAAACCGTGAAATGCAGATCATCGGTCCTGAAGCCAGGCTTTTCTTCCGCAGGGGAGAATACGGCGTGGGCAAGTATTTTGATGCAAGCATTTCTCATCAGATCTGATTAATTAAGGGAGTAGTTGAGTTATGGCCGCCTATGAAGCCGTTATCGGCCTGGAAGTGCATGTGCAACTGGCCACGGCATCCAAACTGTTCTGTTCTTGCCCGACCACATTTGGTCAACCGCCGAACTCCAATGTCTGTGAAGTTTGTTCTGGCATGCCGGGTGCTTTGCCTGTGCCCAACAAACAGGCCATACACTTTGCAACGATTGTGGGGCTGGCTACCAACTGCACCATAAATTCCCGCTCTATCTTTGCACGCAAGAATTATTTTTACCCTGATCTTCCTGCTGGTTATCAGATTTCACAGTTTGAGCTGCCCATTTGTGAGCACGGTCACCTTGATATAGAGGCAGACGGCCTTACCAAGAGGGTCGGCATTACCAGAATTCATATGGAAAAGGACGCGGGCAAAAACATTCACGCCCAGGGTGAAAACGTCAGCTATGTCGACCTGAACAGGGCTGGCACACCCCTGGTTGAAATTGTTTCTGAGCCGGATATGCGCTCCGCCGCTGAAGCCGTGGCCTACCTCAAGGGGCTTTATTCTATCGTGACCTACCTTGGGGTGTGCGATGGCAATATGGAAGAAGGCAGCTTTCGGTGTGACGCCAACGTGTCCTTGCGGCCTGTAGGCGCTGAAGCGCTGGGCACGCGCACTGAACTGAAAAACCTCAATTCATTCCGCAACGTGCAGCGTGCCATTGAATATGAAATTGGCCGACAGCAGGACGCGCTGGACGACGGCGACAAGGTTGTGCAGGAAACGCGTCTGTATGACGCGGTAAATAACACCACGGCCTCCATGCGCAGTAAGGAAGAAGCCCACGATTACCGCTATTTTCCTGACCCTGATATTCTGCCAATTGAAATTTCAACTGAAGAAATGGCCAGCTGGAAAGCAGAACTGCCCGAACTGCCCAAAAGCAGGGCCGCTCGTTTTATGCAGATGACCGGTCTGCCCGAAGCCGAGATTGAAGTTTTGGTGCAGAGCCGCGGACTGGCCGACTTTTTTGAAACCAGCGCAAAACTTTCTGATGCCCGTAAGACAGCCAATTTTGTGCTTGGCCCCCTGCTGCGCGAATGCAACCTGCGTGGTGTCAGCGCCGCAAATCCCGCCCAGTGGGCCATGAAGCCCGAGGCTCTGGCCGAATTGGTACGTATTGTTGATCAAGGGCTGATCAGCGCCAAAATTGCCAATGACATCTTCAGCGATATTTTTGAAACCGGAGCCATGCCCGAAGCCTATGTGAAAGAGAAGGGCCTGGTTCAAATTTCAGATACATCCGCCATTGAAGAGGCCGTTGATGAGGTTATTGCCGCCAACCCCGCAGAAGTTGAAGCCTATAGGGGCGGCAAAACCAAGCTCATAGGCTTTTTTGTGGGGCAGATCATGCGTGTTACCAAGGGCAAGGCCAACCCCGCCCTTGTGAACGAGTTGTTGGCAAAAAAGCTGCAACAGTAAGTATAGCTCACCAACAGCGATGCTACTCGCTGTTCTTGCGAATAGTAAAAGGCCCCCGGCGAAAGCAGGGGGCCTTTTACTGTCAACCATTTACTTCTCTTGGGCTACACGCCGGTGGCCGCCGCTTCATCCACAACCCACACAAGGTCGCCAAAAACGGGGCGTACCATCTGGGCGGGCAAGGTTGGGGGAGCCAACAGGTCAAGAGCGCGTGAAAGAACAGCGTGCTTTTCAGCGCCAGTCACAAGAAACATGCAACAGCGCGCGTTGTTGATGACAGGGAGCGTCAAGGTCAGGCGGTCGGCCTTGCGCTCTGGCACATACTGGTCAATGACAAGGCGCTTTTTTTCGGCAAGAGCGGGCGAATTGGGAAAAATGGAGCCAGTGTGGCCATCTTCGCCCATGCCGAGCAGCATAAAGTCAAAACGGGGCATATCCTGCGGGCCGAGATCAAACTCCGTCCGCAACTGCTTTTCATATTTGACGGCAGCCTCAACAGGGTCTT
>JAQVZK010000041.1 GCA_028708195.1 Desulfovibrio sp. | reverse complement strand
TGCGCCGTAAGCATCATGGGGGTGGCAGGCGAAGTGGCCGCTGAAAATATGGCCGGTGTTGGCGGCGGTACGGGCAGTTACCGCGCCCTGCTGCTGGACGCCATGAGCATGCTGGACGGGCCGGCGCTGGCCTGTCGCGCGGACGTAAAATACGTCTGATTCAGCCAGACAGGTTAGCCAGACAAGGTAGCCCAAACAATTCTGGCTGTATTGTTCTGGCAGCAGCTTTCAGCATGCGCCCGCGTCTTCATCTGCACCATTTTATGGCCGGAAAACAGCCTGAGACCGGGGCCGGAAAACAGCCTGAGAAGCATAACATCCGCTGCAGCGCCCTGACGGTATCGTTTTGTCGTCATTCTGGCGCAAATCCGTAAAACTCGACATGCATAAAATTATCCTATAGGCTAACAGTAAGACAGACATGGGGAAGGACCGCCTGCCCCCTGTCTGCGGCGCGCGTTTCAGCCACATGGTGGCGGCATGCTCCCCATTGGCATTCCTGCATGGCTTCGTCCATGTCAAAGAGTGGGCGCTGCGCACTGCTTTCAATCGTCCCGCGCGGTTTCGCGTCCTGGTTCCACACCTTCAGTAGTCTCACACAGGCCCGCTGCGACTTCATCTTGATCCTCCTCGCTTCACGCAGCGCATCCCACAAGCACCCATACCGCCAGGAGGCCGTATGCGGTTCAGCTTTGACAAGGCCGCCTGCCAGAACACACGCAGGGCGTTACGTAAGGAATGGTTGCTCACCAACGGTCTGGGCGACTATGCCAGCAGCACCATCCTTTACTGCAATACGCGCAAATACCACGGCCTGCTCACAGTCAATACGCCATATGGCCGCCACGTGCTGCTCTCTGGATTTGAAGAATCCGTTGTGGGCGGCGGCAAGGAATTTTATCTTTCAACGCGGCAACATCCGGGCACACTCTATCCTCACGGTCACGACTATCTGGAGGCCTTTCGGCTGGACCAGTGGCCCCAGTGCGTGTACCGGGTTGGCGATGTGCGCCTGTGCCGCGAGGCCCTTCTTGTTCAGGGTGAGAGCCAGATCGTGCTACGCTGGAGCGTGCGCGGGCCAAACCCTGTGCCGCCACTGACCCTGCGCCTGCGGCCGCTTTTGGCCTACCGCAGTTTTCACAAACTCACCCACGCCAATCCCGATCTGTGTACAGACACAAGCCCACTGCCCGACGGGTTCAGCATCAGCCCCTATGAAGGGCTGCCCACCCTCTACGTCCAGTGCCAGACAAGCCAGGGGCATGTGTTCACGCCGCAGCCGGACTGGTGCCGCAATGTGGAATACCTTGAAGAACGTGAGCGGGGCTTTCCCTACAGCGAAGACCTTTTCATACCGGGCACACTGGATGTGTCCATACCGCCCCCTGCCGAGGGAGCGGACGAGTGCTGCGTCTACCTTGTGGTCGGCACCAGCCCCTGCACGCAGAACCTGCGCCAGCTGTGGAACGACGCCAGTCAGGAACGCACAAGAACCCACAAGGCCGGGGGCGGTCTGGCTGAATACCTGAGCCAGGCCGGGCAGCAGTTCTGCATCGAAGGCCCGTCAGGAAGGCCCGAAGTTCTGGCTGGCTACCACTGGTTTGACGCCTGGGGCCGCGACACGCTTATCAGCCTGCCGGGCCTGACTTTTCACGCGGGCCGTACAGACTTTGGTCTGCGCGTCCTGGCAGATATGGGCAGGCATGTGCAAGACGGGCTTATCCCCAACATGTTTTCCCCTCAGGGCGATCATGCCTACAATTCTGTTGACGCCGCCCTGTGGTACGCCTTTGCCCTGCAAAGCTGCCTTGAGGTTGACGCCGGTCAGATCGCCTGGGTGCGTGAAAACGCCTGGCCCGCGTTAAAGGCTGTCATTGCGGGCTACCGCGCGGGCGAGGGCAAGGCGCGCCAGCTGGATATTCATGTGGACGCCGATGGCCTGCTGCACGCGGGCAACGCCCACAGCCAGCTCACCTGGATGGACGCGCAGGCAGGCAATGGCCCGGTAACGCCCCGGCAGGGCTACCCCGTTGAAATCAACGCCCTCTGGTACAATACCCTGGCATTTGCCGATCAACTGGCCGCATGGTTTGGCGAAGCCCCCCTTACGGGCGACACGGCCCTGCACAGATTGCGCGCGGTGTTTTTTCAGCGTTTCTGGATTCACGGCGGGGGAGGGTATTTGGGTGACGTGTGGCGTGCTGGCAAGCTTGACGCCAGTGTGCGGCCCAACCAGATATTTGCGGTTTCTCTGCCTCACGCCATCCTGGCTGAAGAGTATCAGGCGCAGGTGGTGGAATGCGTGCGCAACAAGCTGCTGACGCCCTACGGGCTGCGCACCCTTGCGCCGGACTCTCCCCTTTACAAGGGGCGTTATGACGGCGACCCCGCCACCCGTGACGCGGCCTATCATCAGGGCACAGTCTGGCCCTGGCTGTTGGGGCATTATGCCGATGCTTTGCTGCGCACAGCCTGGGATATTGACGGGGCTGCGCTGGCTCTTCTGGATACCCTCACGCCGCTTTACTGCGACCATATCTCGCAGGCGGGTCTGGGCAGCATTTCTGAAATTTTTGACGGTTCACCCCCTTACAAACCCAATGGCTGCATTGCCCAGGCCTGGAGTGTAGCCGAATGCCTGCGCCTTTTGCTGCGGATGCAAAAAGCCGCACCCGCCGTCTACCGGCGCTGGCAAAAACTGGCAGCTCACCGCATGGCTCACCCTGTCATCGGAGATACGGCAGGGGTTTGCCGCGTGAGCATGGTTCTGGAAGGCTGCAAAAAACATCACCAATGTGCGCCGGTCGCCACGCCGGAGCCGGGGGCAGCCTGTTAGAGCAGATTAACATTGAAAATGTTTATCTGCGCTGCACGGATTTTTATAAGAATTCGTGCCATCACGCTGTGCAAAGCGTGCCCGCGCTGCCGGGTATTTCTTCTGCCGCATTGCGGCTTGGGGAAACAGACAGCAGAGATGCTTCGACCGTTACGACGAAGGAAGTTACGGACGAAGACAGCAGAGATGCTTCGCCGCCAAGCAGGCATCTCGAAGTGTAAAAGTCTAAACAGGAGCGGAGGAAAATATTTGCGGCGGCTGACAAAAAAGTTGCTGAATCCGGCGAAATAATTTCGCTGTACGAGGGAGAATACATGCGAGTGCTTATGTTCGGCTGGGAGTTCCCACCTCACATCAGCGGCGGCCTGGGCACGGCCTGCTTCGGCATGACCCAGGCCCTGGCCCGCAGAGGAGCGGAAATAATCTTTATACTGCCCCGCATTGACGACAACAAAGGGCGGGACGGATTCCTGCGGCTGCGACCTGCATCCGGTACTCCCATTACTGAAGATATGGAGCGGCGCATAGACTGGGCAGCGCGGGAAGTCTGGCAGGAAGAAATACGCTACCTGCCCGTTGACAGCCCCCTCATGCCCTACCTGACACCGCAGGACTACGCCAGCGTCACAGGCACTTCCGGTGCCCTGCCGTGCGTGGAGCAGTCGTGCTCCTCTACCCAATACCCGGCTGGTAGCCACAAATTCCATCAGCGGCAATCCTTCACCCATTTTCTTCAGGGTGGTTATGGCCCCGACCTCATGACCGAGGTGCTGCGCTACAGCCATTTGGCCGCTGCCCTGGCCGCAGAGGAAAGTTTTGACGTCATCCACGCGCACGACTGGATGACCTATCCCGCAGGCATGCTGGCCAAAAATATTACGGGCAAACCGCTTGTGGTCCACATCCACGCCACAGAATACGACCGAAGCGGGGCCGGCATAAACAAGCAGGTGGCGGGTATCGAGCGTGCGGGCATGCTGGCCGCCGACGCGGTGGTGGCCGTGAGCCGCCTCACCCGCAAGACTGTTATCGAACGCTACGGCATCCCCCCTGAAAAAGTTCACGTTGTGTACAATGCCGTGGCCCGGCACGAGGCCCAGCGCCACTACACCATCCCCCCGCGCATCCGGCATGAAAAACGTGTGCTCTTTCTGGGCCGCGTTACCTTTCAGAAAGGGCCGGAATATTTTATGGAAGCCGCGCGCCTTGTACTGCAAAAAATGCCCAATGTACGTTTTTTCATGGCGGGCAGCGGCGATATGCTGCCGCGCCTCATCCGCAGGGCGGGGCAGTTGCGCATGGGCAGCCGTTTTCACTTTGCCGGATTTTTACAAGGCGAAGAGGTGGACCGCATGTTTGCCCTGAGCGATCTGTATGTCATGCCTTCAGTGTCCGAACCCTTTGGTATAACCCCGTTAGAAGCCATGCTCTACGACGTGCCTGTGCTGCTTTCGCGCCAGTCGGGCGTGTCAGAGGTGCTGGAGCACGCCCTCAAAGCCGACTTTTGGGATACCCGCGAAATGGCCGACAAAATTTGCGCTGTCCTGCGCTATCCCTGCCTTGCGGCTGAACTGGTGAAAAACTGCCGTGAAGAAATGAAATCCATCCGTTGGGAAAATGCCGCCGACCAGTTGCTGGTCATTTACCACAACGTACACGGAGGTCGCTAATGTCTGCCATCTGCTTGTGCTATGAAGTTCACGAGCCCTATCAACTGCGCCGCTATACCGTTTTTGATATGGGACAGAACTCGATATACGAAGACGATGACCATAACTGCGACGCCATGTTGCGCGCCGCCCGCCTTTGTTACCTGCCAGCCAATGAGCTTATGCTCAAACTCATCCGCCGTTACGACGGGGCCTTTCGCCTGTCTTACGCCATTTCGGGCACGGCCCTTGATCTGTTTGAGCAGTATGTGCCCGAAGTGCTGGAGAGTTTTGTGGCTCTGGCCCGCACCGGCTGCGTGGAATTTGTGGCGCAAACCGCACCGCACTCACTGGCCTTCCTCTATTCCCGTCAGGAATTCGACCGCCAGGTGCAGGCGCAGGCAACACGCCTTAAAACCCTCTTTGGCTACACGCCGGTAACCTTCAAAAATACCGAATGCGTCTACAATAACGATCTGGCCGCCGCTGTTGCCGAACTCGGTTTCAAGGCTGTTCTGGCCGAGGGTACAGACCATGTGCTGGGCTGGCGTAGCGCCAATTATCTTTATCAGCCCGTCAGCGCTCCCGGTCTGGCTTTGTTGCTGCGTAACACCAACCTTTCGGGCGATGTGGGCCTGCGCTTTTCTGACAATACCTGGCCCGCCTGGCCCCTCAAGTCTGAGACCTTTGCCTCATGGTGCCACGGGTTGGCAGAATCTGCCGACATTATAAATATAATCAACGATTACCACGTATTTGGCCTGCGCCACAGCAAAGAATCGGGCATTTTTGATTTTATGGAAGCCCTGCCCGAAGCCCTGCTGGCCCGCAAGGGGGTTCACTTCACCACGCCAGCTGCGGCAATCAAGAGCTTCAAGACCGTGGGCACAATGGACGTGCCCCAGTTTGTGTCGTGGGAGGATGAAAGCGGCGACCTCACCGGGTGGCTTGGCAATGACATGCAAAAAGACGCCATACACGCGCTTTATGCCCTGTCTTCACGGGTCGCACTCTGCGGCGCGCCTGATCTGCAACACGATTTTGACCGTCTGCAGACCGCTGACCACTTTCGCCACATGTCCACAAAATGGTTCTCCAGCGAAGCACCGGACAGGCCAAGCCCCTTTGGCAGTCCCTATGACGCCTATATCACCTTCATGAACGTGCTGGCCGACTTTGAAATGCGCCTCAAGACCACTGAAGAGCTGCAACCAGTGCCTGACCCGGATGCCACGGCTCCTGCTAAAAGCCGCGCCGGGCGGAGCCGCAAGCCTTTGGCCGGGGCCCCGGAAAAAACGTCGGGCAAAAGTAGGAGCAGCGCCAAAAAAGACGCAAAACCCGGCACAAAGCCCAGTGCAAAACCCGGCACAAAACCCGGAGCAAAGATCAGTGCAAAGGCTGGCACAAAGCCCGGCGCAAAAACCGGGGATTCGGCAGCAGAAAAAAAAACTGCGGCCCCGCGCCGCAAGACCGGTACTCCCGTATGACTGGGCCAATCATTGCGGTTTCGGCCCTTGGAGCATTTTTATCCTGAAATGCTCTGGCGATACGTGAGCATACATTTGTTTGCGCTTTCAAGCGCCACACCAAGCGTGTCTTACCCTTTGAGCATGCATATTCTCAAAGTCAATCTGTGCCAATGATATCCTGAGCAAGGAGATAACATGGAGTTCAACTCGTCCCTGGTAACCCTGTTTGAAGTGAGTTGGGAAGTTTGCAACAAGGTAGGCGGCATACATTCCGTTGTCACCAGCAAGGCTCTCCAGGCAGTGGAGCATTTTGGCGAGGACTATTTTCTTCTGGGCCCCGCTCTGAAAGAGAATCCCGGCTTTGAAGAAACCGATGAGCACGCCTGGGATTCTCTGCGCATTGGTCTTGCCACGCGGGACCTCAAGTGCCGCCTGGGCCGTTGGAATATCCCCGGCCGCCCCAAGGTCATTCTGGTTGAATTTGAGAAGCGCTATTCCAGCAACCAGTTGCTCTTCGAAATGTGGAAAAACTACGGCGTGGATTCACTTTCCGGCGGATGGGACTATATAGAGCCCGTCATGTTCGCTGCGGCCTGCGGTGAGGTCATCGCAGCCGTGCACGAAAGCCGGGTGGAGCCCATGCAGGGACGCAGCGTAGCCCTGTTTCATGAATGGATGTGCGCGGCGGGGCTGCTTACAGTAAAAAAACTCGCGCCAGGGGTTGGCACGGTGTTCACCACCCACGCCACCATGCTGGGGCGCGCCCTGGCCGCCACAGGGCGCGATATTTACACCAACATGCGCAACATCAACCCGGCCAACGAGGCCGCCGCCCTGAACATCACGGCCAAATGGTCTATGGAAAGCACCGCCGCCCGTGAGGCCGATGCTTTCACCACCGTGAGCCCCATCACCGGTGAGGAGTCCACGGTTTTTCTGGGCCGCCAGCCTGATGTCATCACCACCAACGGCCTGGATTTGCGCGTCATACCCAACTATTCTCAGGACCGCAGCACCCCCCTGGCCACCCGTGCCAAGATAATGGACGCCGCGACCCGCTTTTTGCGCGCCCCCCTGGCGGAAAATACCCGAATTTTTGTCATTTCGGGCCGCTATGAAATGCACAATAAGGGTGTGGACGTTTTTCTCGATGCTCTGGCCCAGGCTGACCGCAACCTGACAGGCACCGACAGCTCCATTCTGGTTCTCTGCCTCGTCATGGGCGGGCATACGGGCGTCAACCCGGCCGCCGTATCCGGCGACCCGGCCGACACAGACAACGGCCAGCCCTTTATTTGCACACACTACGCATGGAACGCCCCCCAGGACCCCATCATCAACTCCTGCCGCCGCCTGGGGCTCAATAACAAGAACGAAAGGCACGTCAAGGTAATCTTTGTACCCGCCATGCTCGACGGCCATGACGGCTTTTTGAACATGCCCTACGAGGAAGTTCTGGCCGCTTGTGATGTGGGCTTTTTCCCCTCCTGGTACGAGCCTTGGGGCTACACACCGCAAGAAAGCGCGGCCTGGGCCGTGCCCACGCTCACCACCGACCTTTCAGGCTTCGGCATGTGGGTCAGAGCACAGATGAAAGAAGAGGGCGTGGACCACAGGGGCATATACGTCATGCCCAGACGGGGCACGAACTTTGAGCAGAGCGTTCATGTGCTGCACGAAAGAATACTCATGGCAAACTCCAGCTCCCCAGAGGAGCTGCTCTCCTGGCGGGTGCACGCCCGTAACCTGGCCGAAAGAAGTTCTTGGGCATATTTCTTTGATAACTACGTAAAAGCGTTTCACATCGCCCTTGCCAAGTCCGACACCCGCGCCGACCACGATGCGGGGCACGGCGCGCTTACGCGTGTGCTCACGGCCTCCTGCTCGGCCACCCCTTTTCTGCGTTCCATCATGGCTGTCGCCGAAGTGCCCCGTGAGCTTCTGCGCCTGCGCGAGCTGGCCCAGAACGTCTGGTGGAGCTGGCACGACCATGCCAAGGGCCTCTTTATGGCCCTGAACCCCCAGCTTTGGGAGGCCTGCCGCAATCCATTGAAAATGCTTGAAGAAGCATGGCCTGCACGCTTCAAGGAGCTTATAGCCAATGAAGAGTATATGGCAATATACCGGATGGTTATGGAAAAATTTGACGCCTACATGGCCGAGCCCATCCGCTCCCTCAGCCTGGACGTGACGCCCGAACATCCCATTGTCTACTTTTCTACAGAATACGGGCTTAATGAATCCATACCCATCTATTCCGGCGGGCTGGGCGTGCTTTCGGGCGACCACCTCAAATCCGCTTCAGACCTGTCCCTGCCCCTGGTTGGCATCGGGTTGCTCTACAAAAGCGGCTACTTCATGCAAGAGATTGATTCCAACGGCCGCCAGATCGCGCAGTACCCCGTCAACAATTTTGGCCAGATGCCCATAAAACGGGTCTATGACAGTATGGGCGAACCCGTCTATGTGCAGCTGGAACTGCCCGGCCGCATCCTCTTTGCCCGCGTGTGGCGATTGCAGGTAGGCCGGGTGACCCTCTACCTTCTGGATACGGACACCAGCCGCAATACCGACGAAGACCGCCGCATCACCGACCGCCTCTATGAGGCCAACCGCGAAACCCGGCTGTTGCAGGAAATTCTGCTGGGTCAGGGCGGCATGCGCCTTTTGCGTACCCTGGGCATCATCCCCAGCGTGTACCACATGAACGAAGGGCATTCGGCCTTCATGGCCCTTGAAAGGGTACGCGACTGCATGACCCAAGGTATGGACTATGAAGAAGCCGTGGTGCGCGTACGCTCCAATACGCTCTTTACCACCCACACCCCCGTGTCTGCAGGCAATGAATCCTTCTCTCTCGAACTCATGAACCGCTACTTCAGCGGCATGGCACAAAACCTGAATCTTTCATGGCAACAGTTTACAAAGCTGGGGCAGATAGAAGGCGGCGACAGTCAGGCCTTTGAAATGACAGTGCTGGCCTTGCGGCTCTCCTGCTGGGCCAACGCCGTCAGCCGGCTGCACGGTGTTGTTTCGCGCCATATGTGGAACAAACTGTGGAAGGGACTGCCCACGGCAGAAACGCCCATCGGGCACGTTACCAACGGGATACACACCCCCTCATACGTGGGCAGCTGGGTGCACGAGGTACTGAACAAATATCTCGGCGAGGGTTGGCTGCAGGCTCTGCCCGGCGCTGGCGTATGGGATCAGGTGGACCAAATACCCGACGATGTCTTTTGGGCTGCCCGTCAAAACCAGAAAGAAGCGCTGCTTGACGCACTGCGCAAGCGGATTCCCGTCTTCGCCCAGCGGTTCAAGCTGGACCCGGCCACCCGTAAAAACATGGAGACACTGCTCAAGCCCGAAACCCTCATTATTGGTTTCGCCCGCCGCTTCGCGCCGTACAAGCGCGCCACGCTGCTTTTTGCTGATCCCGACAGGCTGGCGCGCATCCTCAACAATCCCGCAAGGCCCGTGGTGCTGGTCTTTTCTGGCAAGGCACACCCTGCGGATGAGGCTGGCATCAACCTCATCCAGGAAGTCATGCGCATGTGCCAGGACGACCGCTTCGTGGGGCGTATTTTCTTTCTCGAAAATTACAGCCTGTCCGTGTCGCGGCTTATGTCACAGGGCTGCGATGTGTGGCTTAACACACCCCGTCGCCCGCACGAGGCCTCTGGCACCAGCGGCATGAAGCTGCCTGTCAACGGCGGCGTCAACCTGAGCATCTCCGACGGCTGGTGGTGCGAGGGCTACAACAGGCAGAACGGCTGGACCATCGGCCCCGTTATCACCAACGAACTGCCCAGCAGCGAACAGAACGACTATGTTGATGCGGAATCCCTGTACAGTCTGCTGGAAAATGCCGTCCTGCCCCTGTACTATGAGCGTGATCAGAGCGGCTTGCCCTCTCAGTGGATTGCTATGGGCAAACGTTCGCTCAAGAGCCTGACCGCCATGTACAGCAGCAACCGCATGCTTAACGACTACATCCGTCAGTACTATCTGCGGGCGGCCCGGCGCCGCAACATGCTGGCCGATGATAACTGGAGCGCCTGCCGCCAGCTCGCCGCCTGGGAAAAAGAGCTGCCAGCCAGATTCGGCACCGTCAAGATAGAAGGAATGCTCATCAGCGGTGTGGATAACAACACGATGATATGCGGTGAACCCGTGAGTGTACGCTTGCACCTGGATATAGGTGAAATGAAGCCTGAAGAGATTCTTGTGCAGCTTGTCATAGGCAGTGCCCTTATTGACGGCAACTTCATTGACAAGCCGGAAATACTGCGTCTTGAATCGCGCGTTACTGATAACGGCAACGGCGGCATGGCTTATGCCGCAACCTACATACCGACGCAAAGCGGGCAATACCGCTATGGTGTGCGTGTATTGCCATTTCACAAGTATCTGGCTTCGCCGCTGGAAACAGGGCTTGTGTTGTGGGCGTAGGGATGCCGCGCATGGCTTGTTGCGCTTAAGCGCATAATGAAAGCGGGCTACCCAAGGGTGGCCCGCTTTCTTTTAAGCATCAGAAAAAGAGAAGAGTCGCTTGCGTGGATGTGTTGTGCCCTGCGCGTGGAGTCCCCCGCGCAGGGCGCGTCTGCCGTCTTGCCGCGCGCGGCGCAGGCGGCAGAACTAAAGAAGGGAAATAAGTTTTAGTGTGTGGCGGAAGGTCTGTATCTCTGCGGATTACGGGCGGAAAATCTGGGGCTTTTTCTTTCTGGCATTTTGAGGTATGCTATTTTGTTATTATCATCATCGCACAACGGACGGGGGATTTTATGAAAGCACTTGGTCGTTTGCTCGGGGCCTTGGCCCTCACCCTGCTGGTGCCTGCGGCGGTTCTTGCCGAAGACATCAAGATTGGTCTCATGTGTCCGCTGACTGGCAAATGGGCTTCTGAAGGGCAGGACATGAAAAATATTGTCAGTCTGCTGGCTGACGAGGTGAATGCCAAGGGCGGCATCAATGGCCGCAAAATCGAGATTGTGGTGGAAGACGACGCGGGCGACCCGCGTACCGCCGCTCTGGCCGCGCAAAAGCTGGCTTCGTCTGGCGTGG